>NZ_VPBU01000019.1:0-58203 GCF_013418565.1 Acinetobacter sp. YH12135 | reverse complement strand
CAAACTCTTCAGTTAAAATCATTTTGAAGTTTTAATCTAAACTTCCAAATCTGGCTCATCAATTTTCTGACTTAAATTTCGCTCAAATAAACTTCGAGTAATTTAAACCAATCAATCAATGAAATATCTTCGATTAATCAATCAGTAAAAATCCACACAAGTTGTTCTTCATAACCTCTTAATGATCTTCTCGATGCTTCGTCAGCATCAAGCTAGGTCGGCTATATTACGCTTTATTTCTAAAGTGTCAACTGGTAATTTAAATTATTTTAAACTTCCTTTCTAAAACCCAACCTAACTATTTTCAATCAAGTCATTGTTTTATCAGAAGTTTTAATCTTCATCACCGCCGATGGATGTGCATTATAGGTGAAATATTTCGCCTTGCAACCCCTCTTTTTAAGTTTTATAAGTTTTTTAGTCCGAACGGTTAATTATTCAGCAAAATACTTCACTTTTCCACAAAATACTGTTTATTTCTTTTTCTTGATCATAAAAGGTTCAGGATTCATAACTACATCTGGCATTTTTTCTGGCTGATCATGTTCCTGCCATTTCAGTGCGCGGCAGTCGATATATTCACAATAGCCTCCTTCTCCTTGTTGTTGATCTCCATTTATAGCCAACTGATATTGAAAACTTCCGACATAACCTGCTGCAGCCCCAAATTTAAAATCACCACGACTCTGCGCCTGTAAATGAATTGAGGTGCCATCTTCATCTTGATAACGCCATTCAAACTCACGTGGCAAATACATACACTGACCTGTTGGCGTTTTTACTTTTGGATAAACCCGTTGAATATTAAATTGTACTTGCCCATCAAATACCCGAGTTTGCTCCGTGTTCGCATTTCGCAGATAGATTCGAGATTGCAAAATTCGATTCAACACATCACGACTTTGTAGCAATATCATTTGTTGCTGATGATTCAGATTAATCACTTGATAGCAAAAAAATGCCACAGCGAAATAAGGAAACTGGATTGAGCGGGCAAACTCAAAACTACCCAATTGCTCAATCTGAAAATGCTGATCTTTATAGCGTACACTTCCCTGACACTGACACAGCAAAGACCAATGTTCTGCCAAATTCATTCGCAATTTAGTGAAATATGAAATTGTAGAGCTTGTGGTGATCTTTAAATCAAAGCTAAGTTCGCTATCTTCACGTTGAATATGAAATTGCGGAAAGTGTCCAGTAATGCGCTCTTTATTGGCAAACTGAAAATACTCTGCAGTAAATACGCAATCATGTTGTATTGAATAATGATTGGACTGCCCCACCATGTGTGGGCTGCTACTACAAAGAATACTGGCTGTGTCTAAAGCTGAGGTTGTAATCACATTTTCAGGGCGCAGCATTGCGGTATTTAGGCTGCCCAATAAACCAATAAAGTTGAGATAATGTAAGGGTGCAGGCAAATTAGGAAGAATTAAGCCCTGATAGATAAATTTATAATGATGTTTTGGGGCGTGATAAGGCAGTTTGGCGGTTGCCGCAGGAGTTTGATTGAGTTGTTTGGAACGATCGAGAAAATCTTGAAACAGCTGCATATCAAACTCCTTGTGAGTTGATGCTTTTATGAAAGCTTAATTAACTCACTGCATTTTTTCTTGCCATAAAAGTGGTCACAAAACCTGAAAGTGCATAAATAATTGAAATCACTAAAATTCCAACAGGAATATTATAAGTCATGGCTGCAAGGATAAATACTGCGATTGGCAATACAAAAAACGGCACACGCTTACGATCAAAGGTTTTAAATGAATAATATTTAATATTGGAAATCATCAACAATCCTACTGCAATAATAATCACAGCATTGAGGATTTGTAGACCAATTTCACGAATATCATACAGTTCAGGAAAATCCCGTCCTACCCAAACCAGCGACACGATAATCAGCGCAGCCAAAGGACTTGCAACACCAATAAAGTAGCGTTTATCGACCACACCAATTTGCACATTAAAACGCGCCAAACGGAATGCGGCACAAGCCGTATAAACAAAGCAAGCCGCCAAGCCGATACGACCTAAATCATGCAAACTCCAGCTATACATCAAAATCGCAGGTGCAACACCAAAGGCGAGCATATCGGATAATGAATCAAACTGTTCGCCAAATGGACTTTGCGCACCAATCGCACGTGCCACACGACCATCTAAACCATCAAACAATGCTGCTAGAAAAATGGCATAAATCGCTTGGCTAAATTCGCCATTCATACTGGCAATAATGGAGTAAAAACCCGACAGCAAGGCTGCCGTGGTAATCAGGTTTGGCCACAGATAGATACCACGACGTTTCACCTTTTGCCCTTCACGGGTATGTTCTTCTTCCACCACTTCAAATGTAATTCCGTCATGCTCAAGATCACGGGAACTATATTCTCCTTCGGGTTTGGATGTGTTTGTCATTATTTTGTGTCCTAACTGTAACCTGAACGTCTATTTAAATTTTTTATTCGCCAACTAACCAACGCACTGCAGCATGTCCACCATGTTCTTGCATACGCAAGTGCGGGAACAACCATTGCAGGGCTTCATCTGCATCTTCAGAGAATTTCCATGGTGGATTAATCACCAATAAACCACAACCGTTTAAGCCCACAGGAGTATCGTCAGGCCACACACAAATTTCACAAATGAGTTGACGGCGAATACCTGTTTTAAACATTTTCTTTTCAAAACGTTCAATCATGGCGCGGTCTTTAATTGGATACCACACCGCAAATACGCCTGTTGGCCATTTTTTATGTGCAGCTGCCAATAATTCAACCAACTGAGGGAAATCTTTACGTTCCAATTCATACGGTGGATCAATCATCACCAAACCGCGTTTTTCTTTTGGTGGAATGACGCCCAATAAACCTTCGTAAGCATCACGCTCATGTAAACCTGCGCGTTTGTCACGAATGTTATGACGCAATTGCTGGAATACATCGCGCTGCATTTCAAAAATAGTTGCTTTGTCGATGTCACGCATACCTTGTAAAGCAAACCATGGCGAACCGGGATATGCACCTTGCCCATCCGTTTCACGCATTGCTTCAACCAGTTTTAAATACTGCTGTACGCCTTCTGGTGCCTGACGTTTGATTGAATCATCTAGTTTCACTAAACGATGAATACCATTTAAAAATTCGCCCGATTTTTGTGCAGGTGCTAAAGATAAGTCATATTTACCCGCACCGCCATGTGTATCGACATAGCGATAAGGTTTATCTTTGGCATTTAAACGTGTCAGAATTTGCAGCAATAAAACATGCTTCATGACATCGGCAAAGTTGCCCGCATGGAAATGGTGACGATAATTCATGTTTGGTTCATTCCTAAAATCAACCGACATTTTAGCATGAAAAAAAGTTTCATTCAGGAGCTTGTATTCCTCTAAAATAATCAGCTTGTCTTGCATTTTGTCTGAGTATCTATTTTATGGACGCCACACTGCTTCCAAAATCTTGGAATATTGATCAAATTCTTGAAGATTTAGATTTGCATGGTTTTGCCATGTTGGATGATGCCTATTCACCTGAATATCAACAACAAGTTCTCGCAGAGTGTAGTCAAAATTTAGATCAATTTCGTGAAGCCGCCATTCAAAATGGTGTGGTCAGCAATATTCGTAGCGATCATATTTTATGGATTCATGAAAACTTAAGCACAGCCCATCAACATACCCAAACGCTTTTAGCCTTAGCTGAGCAATTCAATCAGGCGTTTTATTTGGGTATTCGTGAGGTCGAAGCGCATTTTGCCAGCTACCAAGCAGGTTCTTTTTATGCCTTGCACCGCGATAACCCACAACAAAAAAATGATCGGGTGATTTCTGCTGTCTATTATTTACACCCTGAATGGCAGATAGATTGGGGTGGACAACTACGTTTACAAGACAAACATGGAGCATGGCAAATTATAGAACCACGCCCAAATCGGATTGCAATTTTCCAAAGTGATTTATTGCATGAAGTTTTGCCTGCGACACAGCAACGACTTTCTATTACTGCATGGCTACGCAGCGGCAACCAACTTTGGTAAAGATAGACCGCTTTTTTAAATTATTGGCTTTAAAACTGTAAATTTGCCCCGATGTAGAGCAAATATTGCTATCAGGAATTCACCCATGCGCAACTCGACTCAACAGCTTATTCAACGTATTGGGGAAACCGACCAACTTTTTTTACAAGGTAATACGCCTGAATTGGCATTAGAACGTGCCGATTTACGCTTACAATTGGTGAGTTTGAGCGAGTTACGCCAAGAACAGATTTACTTTTTGCAAGAAGCCATTGTGCTGTTAGAACAAGGTCGGGTTGAATTTGAAGAAATGCCAGTGACGTTATATATCAATTTGTCTTTGCATTTGGCCAAAGCCTATATGATGTATTTTGAGCTGACCCGCGATGCAAAATACGCCTTAATTACCCAACAAATTTTAAAAGCCATGACTCATTATGCACATGGAGATATTTTCTTTTTCTTGGCTTATGCCAGCGCCAGTAAAAATGAAAGTGCACTGTGTCGCCACTGGTTAGGCAAGTACAGTAAAACTGCCGAATTTGATTTGGAACTCTTACAAATTCACCCTGCCTTTAACGCCTATCAAACCGAAGTCTGGTTTAAACAAATTCTCAAAAGCAGAATGCATTAAAAAAACGCCTCGTTCTGAGGCGTTTTTAATGAAAACATATTAAATATGACGATGACTTAAACCTAAACAGCTTGTAAACGATAAGCATCTAAATGCAATTGTTGATTGAGTTCATCAATCCAAATGGCCCAATCATCGTCTTGTACCAAATGACTGATTAAAAATTCACGTTGTGATTTATTCCAAAACGGCGCTTCATGTAAATTAATATGTGCAGGTAATTGATGCGTACGTACATACAGTTCAATGGCTGCAGGGCTGCTGGCTAAACCGAGTTGGCTGAATAACATGGCTAATGATGGAGTATTTTGCATGAGCACCTTGCCCCCTTTTATTAGTTTCGTTGTAATTCCTTATTCAACCAACTTATAACACTTTGTATAAAAAACCCAGTCTTCCGACTGGGTTTGTTGTATCTTTTTGTGAGCACGCAGTTTACTGGCGCTTTTTAGATGAAAAGTATTTGATTTAACTTAAAAACTTTTAACTTAAATACCGATTAAACACTCGGATGTTGATCACTATGTAATTGCTCATTTAAGGTTTCAATCACAATGGCCCAATCATCATCTTTTTTCCAATGGCTTTGCAAAAATTGGCGCTGCCCTTCCGTCCAAAACTCGGCACAGTGTAATTTGGTTTCTGCAGGCAATTGATGCTCACGAATAAATTGATCAATTGCTGCATCGTCAGCATCTAGACCCAATTGTTGAAATAACAGTTCTAAAGTCGGTTGTTGGTCAAACATGGCATCCTCCTTTGATTCGTCTTGTACTTTTAATGACCTTAACCTGCTTCGAGCCGCAATTCAGCAGCAGCCGAGTTGCAGCATGTTATTTTTTGTACGATGCGATATACCTAAAGCATCCCACTCAATATTCTTAACACGATGACAGGCAACAAAAAAGCCAGTCAATGTAAACCGACTGGCTTTCATCTACTTAAATTAAAAGTTAGCAACCTGTTAGTTTTTCAGGCTGTGGCTTTTCATTTGGAAAGAAGATTGGGCGCAATTTCACACCAATGGCATTCCCCATAAATGCAAATACTAGCCATAACCAACCATGCACACTGCCCGAAGCAATTCCGCTAAAGTATGCGCCAATGTTACAACCGTAGGCCAAACGTGCACCATAACCAAGTAATAAGCCACCTATAACAGCCGCAACCAGTGAACGGCGTGGAATATTAAAGTTCGGGGCAAATTTTCCAGCCAAACTTGCAGCAAGCAATGCACCCAACATAATGCCAAAATTCATCATAGAGGTGATGTCATGCCACAATGAATTTGCCAATGCTTTAGCATTGCCTGACTGCTGCCAATAATCCCAAGCGCTTACATCTACACCCGCAAAAACAGCAACTTTTGCAGCCCAAACTGCAAGCGCAGAAGTCACGCCCCACGGACGACCAGCCAATACCAAGGTAGCAAAATTCAGCAGCGTTAAAATAAGCCCACCCCAAATTAACGGCCAAGGACCTTTGAGGAAACGCTTCCAACCATGGTACTGACTTTGCGGCTCGACTTCTAAACTGCCATGACGTTTCTTTTCAAAAAACACGGTTGCGGCAGCAATCACAGCAAAAATAACAAAGCTTAGAATAAGTGCAGGAATCACCCCAAAACTTTCGACAATCGAGATTGGCGCCAAATGCGGCAGATTAAACCACCAATCTAAATGCGAAGTGGCAATCAGTGAACCTAAGCAGAAGAAAAATAGCGTAACCAACATACGCGCACTGCCACCGCCTACCGTGTATAGCGTACCCGATGCACAGCCACCCCCAACTGCATGCCAATACCAAAAATAAAAGCACCAATCATGACCGACATCGACACAGGATTGACATTGCCCTTGACGGGATTGCCAAACAACTCACCTGCACCTAAAGCAGGAAAGAACAACAACACCGCCAAGCCCAGCATAATCATTTGAGCCCGCAAACCACGACCACGACGTTCTTTAATAAACACACGCCAGCTAGAAGTAAAACCAAAAGAGGCGTGATACAACGTCATCCCCAAAGCACCACCAATTAAAAATAACAGTGCTTGATTTAGACCCACGATTTGATAGGCGCCGATAGTACCGACAACAAGTAAGATAAAAGCCACCCAAACCGAAACATTCGATCTATGGGCACTTGCAACAATAACTGACATGACAGAGAGAAGATTTGAAAAAGGAAACCCGCGTATTTTAAGCAATTTCCCCTACCATGCAGGTCAATCGACCTATTTTATAGTCGCTTATCCATTCTGATATTTGATAAGCAATATGAGCTTAGCTGATGATAGGCTTTTAATTGCAAAGATAAAATCAAGCGCAAAAAAATGCCAGTCAACTTTTAGGTTGACTGGCATCACTCCCGAAGGAGTTTTAACTTAATCTAGCAGATTAAATTATTTAATCATGTCAGCAATTGCTGCGCGTTCTTCTTCAAGTTCGTTTAACGTGAAGTTGATACGCTCACGGCTGAACTCGTCGATTTCAAGACCTTGAACGATTTTGTATTCGCCATTTTCGCAAGTTACAGGGAAACCGAACATTACGCCTTCAGGAATACCGTAAGAACCGTCAGAAGGAATACCCATAGTTACCCATTCGCCGTTTGTGCCAAGCGCCCAATCACGCATGTGGTCAATTGCAGCGTTTGCAGCAGATGCAGCAGAAGATAAACCACGTGCTTCGATGATCGCAGCGCCACGCTTACCAACTGTAGGAAGGAATACGTCTTTGTTCCATTCAGCATCGTTGATTTTGTCTTTTAAGCTTTCTCCATTTGCAGTTGCAAAACGGTAGTCAGCATACATTGTTGGAGAGTGGTTACCCCAAACTGTCATTGTTTTGATGTCAGAAACAGCAACGCCAGCTTTTTGAGCAAGTTGAGTTAACGCGCGGTTGTGGTCAAGACGTAACATTGCTGTGAAGTTTTTCGCTGGAAGATCTGGAGCAGATTTCATTGCGATGTAAGCATTCGTGTTCGCTGGGTTACCAACAACTAGAACTTTAACATCACGGCTAGCAACTTCGTTAAGTGCTTGACCTTGACCAATAAAGATTTCACCGTTTACTTTAAGAAGGTCAGCACGCTCCATACCAGGACCACGTGGACGAGAACCAACCAATAACGCGTAGTCAGCATCTTTAAATGCCACTTTAGGATCATCAGTACCGATCATGCCAGCCAATAATGGGAAAGCACAGTCGTCAAGTTCCATCATTACGCCTTTAAGCGCAGCTTGAGCTTTCTCAAAAGGAACTTCTAATAATTGAAGGATAACTGGTTGGTCTTTACCCAACATTTCACCGCTAGCGATACGGAATAATAGGCTGTAACCAATTTGACCAGCAGCGCCAGTAACGGCAACGCGAACAGGTTGCTTCATGTAATTATCTCCAATTGAGAGGATAGTCAATGCGATTAAATAGCTGTTCTATCTAATCTTAATAATCATAAACGCGAAAGATTGTACTCCAATCATTCAGCGGATGCATGCAAAAGCGCATCAAATTCCACAAAAGTCTGATAGAAAATATGAATAAAATTTCTCAAAAAGCTTAAAATTCAGAAATTACAGTCACCTAGCAAACTAGTAAGAACCTTTAATGACAAACTGATTCGGGCAATTTGATTCAATCGCTGCACCGCACTGCTTATAGCGTCCTGCGGTGTTATAACAAATTTTGATTTCAGTTAAATAACTTTTACCTTGATGGTTAGAGCACTGAAAATGCACGCTTTTTGATGACATACCTGAATTGGACTTGAGAAACAAACTCCGTAGTTGTGACAATTGCACCGTCTGCGTGTCTTGGCCTGTCAATACCGAAGGCACGTTCATCCGATCTGCATTATTAATAATCATGCGAAAATACTGACTGGCATTCATGGGCACACAGCCGCCAATACCTTGCCACAATTGTATCCGTGCAGCTTCATCAGGCATGACTCGCGCCACTACCTTCGCTTGTAGCGGCGGTAACTTTGCCGATGAATGGGTGCTACATTCACGCGTGGCTACTTCGGGATATAAACCCTCAATATTCAGTGAGTAACCTTCTAAACATTTACGCTTTTTGCTTTTGCTCGAATCGATTAAACACACGGCGGGCGTCATTTGCACGGACATCACATAGCCTTGCACGGGGGCAGAAAATGTATTTTGCGTACACAAAACCAAAGCTGTACCACTCAAACCGAGCAATGTAACTTGAATTGGCTGTAAAACTGTACTCATCCACATTTTCAATGCTTCAGCCCCCTAAATTCTTATACACCCAATGACTCACGCATCTATATATCAACACGCATGATCATCTAACTGTATCACTTGTAACATTTTCCTAAGGTGTATTCCGAGATGGAATATGTTGCATACGGCTACTCATTGATTGTCCACCCTGCCCCAACAGCACACCATAGTGCGTGGCATTGGTCATGACATGCTTGACATAGTCACGTGTTTCTAACAGTGGAATACTCTCAGTATATTGGTCTGCAGCAATCGCCTGAAACTCGGGCTGCCAACGGCGTGCACGGTTCGGGCCTGCGTTGTACCCTGCTGTGGCCAGCACAGGACTATTGCTTAATTGTCGCTGAATGGTCGACAAATAAAATGTGCCATAACGAATATTGGTATTCATATCACTCAGCGCGGCAGGATTATAAGTTTCACCCATTTGTCGTGCAACCAAACGTGCCGTATCGGGCATGATTTGCATCAGTCCACCTGCGCCGACATGCGAACGTGCAGTGGTATTAAAACGGCTTTCCTGACGCATCAATCCATAAGCCCAAGCAGGGTCAATACCTGCATTTTGACTGTGGCTCACAACATAATTACGATGTGGCATAGCATAACGGTAACTATAGTTGTGCTTATTCACAGTACGATCTGCTGCATAAATGGCACGATCATACCAACCCATATCGGTTGCACGTTTAGCCGCTGCCAAAATCAAGCCATCATCTTGTCTTAAATACGCCTGACGCACCGCCCAGTTCCATTCACGATTGACATAATTGGCAGGTGCATTAATTTCACGCAAGGCAAAGGCACGGTTAAAGTGAATATCTTGATTCAAACGCTGTAAATCATTGGTACTTGGTTGGGTATTCGCAGGATTCGTATTGTAAGTTTGCCCAAGACGATCTTTCGCCAACAAGTTGTGATAATCATCACCCTGTGCCAGTTTTTTATAAATATTTTGTGCACTACGTTTTGATGCTGCATCATTGCGTTGTTCTGAAGCACGTGCCAACCAATATTGCCAACGATCTTCCTGTTTTTGGGTCACACTCATGCTATCTACAGCACGAATTACACTTTCCCATGCGCCAAAACGAATCGCCTGACGGGCATAAATTTCTGCTTCTTCGGGACTAAAAGGTAAGCCATAACTGGCATCTAAGGCACTTAACACTTCACGGTTAAAATTGTTTTTCATGACTGTAGTGCCGCCAATATATCCCACTGCACGATACAAGGCTTTTTGTACCGCTTCTGGCGTACCTTCTGCACTGCGTTTTAGTGAAGAAAGTGCCGAGTCTAAATCGCTATCGGCTAAACGTCCCATCGCATAAATAAGATAGGCATGATCTTCATTACTTGCTTTAGGTGCAGACCACAAATAATTCAGTGGATTGGCCTGAATACTGTTCAATTGTGCCAAACTGATATTCATACCTAAACTTTGCGCAGTCGCTAAAGCGAGTCCTGACTGCCCTGCACGCAATTGTGCCCATAAGCGTTGCTGCTTATCTTGCTGAGTCATTAACGGACTCGACAGCATCATCCGCCCTAAACCTGTACAAGATTCAGGTTGTGTACTGGTATTCAGCCACACATCTTTAAATTCCGCGACCACCAAAGGATCACCCGAACGGGTACGAACTTGTGCCATGGCACAGCTTTCGGCCTGATCAGCATTACTCACATAAGCAAGCACAGGTTGTGCACTGCTAAAATCGGCCTGTTTCACTTTTTCTTCGATGTAATCGGCTGCGAGTTTTTCTGCCATCGCTGATTGTGGATGGCGCTGTGCAAACTGAACAATTGCACTGGCAGGTTGCATGCCCAAATTGGTGTTCAATGCCCAGTATTCAGGATAGTAGCCCAAAACATCATTTTGCATGGCATATTGATACTGCTGCAATAAATCGACATCACCTGAATTGGCTGCACGCAGTGCATCATTAAACTGTTCATTTGCGGCATGCGTACCCGTCATCACGGCAAGCGAAACCAGACTTAGCACAAGCTTTTTCGTTAATTTATTATTTTGTTTCATCATTTGCAGCATTCGCTTGCCTTCAGTCATTTACTTCTGCCTCGAGATCCGCATCCAATCATTCAGCTTAGTTTAATTAGTCTAGAACCCAAGTTGTGTTCTGTTATGTAACCTTATGATTAGACACTATTAATCTTGAAATCAATCTTCCAACAATTTTACTTCACATTTCAAGTATGTGATGCACGGATTAAAGGCTGTCAGTTTAGCGTGAATTCCTGCTAAAATATGCGCCTTTCTTTTGTCTAATGACGTTTATTTTTTTAAACGATTTAGTGAACTATCTCTTAGGAGCCTACATGACGGTTCAAACCTTCATCCCCAATGGTGCCCAAGCTGCCTCAGAAAACACTGTTACCCAGCCACAGCACACCCCAGCCGACGGTTCAGTCAAAAAACTGTATATCGAAACGCAAGGGTGTCAGATGAATGAGTATGACAGTCACCGTATGGCAGACCTTTTAGGCGACTCGCACGGCTATGTGCTGACCAGCAACCCTGCCGATGCCGATATTCTGCTCATGAACACCTGTTCGATTCGTGAAAAAGCCCAAGAAAAAGTATTTTCTGAATTAGGTCGCTGGCGTAAGCTGAAAGAAAAAAATCCTGATTTGGTCATTGGTGTAGGCGGTTGCGTGGCTTCTCAAGAAGGCGACAACATTCAAAAACGCGCACCGTATGTGGATATGATTTTTGGCCCACAAACCTTGCACCGTTTGCCACAAATGCTTGATCAGCACCACGATCAGGTCGAAAAACCAAAGAAAGAAAAAATCAAACTGGTGGATATTTCTTTCCCAGACATCGAAAAATTCGACTTTTTACCTGAACCGCGTGTTGAAGGGTTTAAAGCTTTTGTGTCGATTATGGAAGGCTGTTCAAAATACTGTTCTTTCTGCGTAGTGCCTTACACGCGCGGTGAAGAAGTTTCACGTCCTTTAGATGATGTCTTGGCTGAAATTGCAACTTTGGCCGAAAAAGGCGTGCGTGAAATTAGCTTGCTCGGTCAAAACGTAAATGGCTATCGCGGTGAAACTTTTGACGGTAAAATTTGTACTTTTGCCGATTTACTGCGTTTGGTTGCCGAAGTACCTGGCATTGGACGAATTCGCTACACCACATCACACCCGCTTGAATTTAATGATGATTTGATTCAATGCTACCGTGATTTACCGCAAATGGTGTCGCATTTACACTTGCCTGTGCAAAGTGGTTCGAATGATGTGTTACAAGCCATGAAACGTAACCACACCATTGATGTGTATATCGACAAGATTGCCAAGTTACGTAAAGTACGCCCAGACATGCACTTATCTAGCGACTTTATTATTGGCTTCCCGGGTGAAACCGATCAAAACTTTGAAGAAACTTATCAGTTTATTCAAGATATGGATTTTGACCATTCTTATAGTTTTATCTACTCAAAACGTCCGGGAACACCTGCATCGGAACTCGAAGACACCACCCCTGAAGATGTTAAAAAAGAGCGTTTGGCCAAAGTTCAGCAATGGATCAAACAATCTAGTATTGATAAGACCGATGCCATGCTTGGGACGGTACAACGTGTCCTAATTGAAAATGTTTCCGACAAAGACCCGAACATTTTAGTGGGTACGGCCGACAATACACGTTTAGTAACATTTATTGGTGACCCTGCTTGGGTCGGACGCTTTGCGGAGATTGAGATTACCGAGATTAAAACTTTGAATTTAGTTTACGGTGAACTCTTGAATCTTGAGCCTGACGTGGCGTAATGTAGGAGCTAAAGTCCAATAACAGATTAAGGAATTCTCTTGACTGCAGCGATTCGACGTACAGTAACTTTTCCTGGCATTTCAATGGAACGTCTAAAAAGCATGCTCGGTGCTTATAACGGACATTTGAAACAAATCGAACAACGTCTAGACGTCCAAATTTCTCATCGTGGTGACGCCTTTTTTATAGATGGGGAAATTGATGCAGTTGAACGAGCCGAAACGCTCTTGCAACGCCTGCATGAAGAAGCGGAAAGCTCTGCACAAATTAGTGCAGACACGCTCCACATGATGATTCAGGGCAGTCAGACTGACCGTGAATTACAATCGGATGATGGGCAAGAGCATACTGGATTGGATGCTGTTTGGTTGCAAACCCGCAAAGGGCGCATTAATCCACGCGGTGCCAACCAAAAGCGTTATGTGCAACGTATTTTGCAAAGTGATATTTCATTTGGTATTGGCCCTGCAGGTACGGGTAAAACCTATTTGGCTGTTGCCGCTGCCGTAGATATGTTGGAACGCAATGAAATCCAGCGGATTCTATTGGTGCGCCCTGCGGTTGAAGCGGGTGAAAAACTGGGCTTCTTACCGGGTGATTTAACCCAGAAAATTGACCCGTATTTGCGTCCCCTTTATGATGCCCTGTATGAAATGCTCGGCTTTGAAAAAGTTGCTAAGCTGATTGAACGTCAAGTGATTGAAGTTGCACCACTGGCGTATATGCGTGGTCGTACCCTCAACCACTCTTTTGTGATTTTGGATGAAGCCCAGAACACCACGCCTGAACAGATGAAGATGTTCCTGACCCGTTTAGGGTTTGGTTCACGTGCAGTGATTACCGGTGATGTGACTCAGGTGGATTTACCACGTGGTCAGCAGTCTGGTCTGGCACATGCCTTACGTGTGATTGATAAAATCCCTGAAATTCATATTACTCGTTTCCATTCTCGTGATGTCGTGCGTCACCAGCTGGTTCAGAAAATTGTTGAAGCCTATGAAGGCTGGGACAGTGAGCAACAGCGTTTAAGTGCCGAAGCGCGTGCAGAACGTAAAGCGCGCCAGGAAGCATTAATTGCGGAAAATGATGCCGCAGCAGATGCACAGCACTAATCGCTGTGCGCTCTGCAACCTACTGAAGTATTAAGGATTCATTTTGAAATTAAGTCTCAGCCTGCAACAGGACATTCAAGCGCCTGAGCTGGTGTTAAAACGTGCCTATCTGAAAAAAGTAGTCGAAACCACTTTAAGACATATAGACACCCAAAGTGATTGTGAAATTGGAATTGCCTGTGTCGATCATGCCGAAAGTCACAAGCTCAATCTGGAATATCGCAAAAAAGACAAATCTACCAACGTCTTGTCTTTCCCAAGCGATTTACCCGATGAAATGGCACAAGTTTTGCCGAGCTTCCCTATTGGGGATTTGGTAATTTGTATTCCTGTGGTTTTACAGGAAGCAGCCGAACAAGCTAAAACACCGTTGGCACATTTCACTCACATGCTCGTACACGGCACGCTGCACCTCATGGGCTATGACCATGAAACCTCAGATGAAGATGCCGAAGAAATGGAAGCTTTAGAAATTGAGATTCTTGCCAAGTTGGGTTTAGAAAATCCATACGTGGAAAGAGATTGAATTTGAAGTCTAGAACACTATAAAAATAGCGGGCTTAGGCTCGCTTTTTTATTAAAAACTGTTCTACTTTTCATTCCCTCGCGAAGAAGAACGTGAGTTAGAGCCTATGATTGCTAAATACTAGAAGAACATTGCAGAGATCAGATTTTTATTACTTCGTCCTCTGAAAGCCCTTCCTCTAATTCCCTCGTAGGAAGGAGAATGGGGGTAGAATCCTATGATTTTAACATAACACAAAATTCTCTCCCTTTTGGGAGAGAGTTAGAGAGAGGGAAAAACTAGCGCACCTCAAACTCAGCTTCAGCAGGGTCAAAACGCCACGTCCGTACAATCCGCAATTCAGAAATATCTTTCATTTTGGCACCAAATGCACCAAAAGGTGCGGCTTTACGCACCGAAGCTTTGGCTGCTTCATCTAGCATGGCATGACCTGAACTTTCAATTAAACGAATGGCACGAATCCCACCATTGCTGTTTAAAACTACCATTAAACGCACCTCACCCGCTAAATTCTGTGCTTTGGCCTGTTCGGGGTAATAGCGGTTGCCATAAAACTCGACTTTTTGACGGAATTTTTCCATATAGCCCGCAGTATTATCTTGCTTGGCCTGAATTCCATCAATGGTTTTAATTTTTTGCTGACGGCTAAAGTTTTGTTGGCGTTGTAAATATTGCGCTTCAATACTGGCAACCATGGCCGCCTTAGCTTGAAATTGACTATTCAACTCCTGCATGGCTTTTTTGCGCTGATTTTCTGCCGCCTGTTTCTGCCAACTGAGCGTGGTCATCAACACTTTTTCTTCAAAGTTTAATTCACGCTGTTGCTGCATACGCTCTAAACTTTCCAATTGCTGCTCCCCTGCACTTTGTTCAGTCATGGGTGCAGGCATATCACTCGACATGCGATGTTCTTCACGGAACGTACCTGAACCTTGCTGATCGGCTTGGGCTAAGAAATCTGCATCTTCAACTTTTGCATCGCTCATGCGTACCGATACCGCAATCTCTTTGACCGCAGCATCGCTTTGTTGCGGTGCAGCAAACTGCACGGCCAAAATTAATGCGTGCAATACAGCAGCCACCAGCAACGCTGCAGCAAAAATAGGATCTTTCCACCAATCTTGCGTAGAAGGCATCAATTGAATTTTTTTTAGCATCACATTAATCCGACAAAACGTCTGATTCCCCAAGCCGCCAAATGCGGTATAAACTAAAGAGCATATTACTTTGCTCAGTTTTTGCTTTTCTGCAAAACTGCGAAGTTCATCAAAAAGCTGACTACTGAGCCTTAAAATCTTAAAAATGGTGCAACTTATTTTGCTAAACTGCAAGCTTCTATGCCTGTATTTTTAATACAATTCGACAAAATATTTGTATCTGTAAAGAATGAATGAACGACTTGGACGGCCGTATGCAAACCCTGATCACCAATATCTCTCAACGTATCCGTCAAGTGTACCAAAAAGCGGAAGGATTTATTGAGGATGAACGTGAATTTCCATTATCTCAGGTCTTCTTAAATGCGACTTTTCAGCGCTTTGTGACCGATAATGTGAAAATGTTGCAAGATCTGCACGCAGACTTACACGACGACTGGTTACGTCTTTATGCAACCCTAGATTACAACGGCTTGAACATCACTCTGTCTGTCGATTTAAAATTAGTACAGATGGAATTGAATAAAGATACTCAGCTGATTGTGTTTGAACAAATTAGTGACACGCAGGTGATTGAAGCAAGTTATCCAAGTTTTTTGCATAAAATCGCTGTGAAGTGCGCTTTATTTTACTATCAAAAAATACGCAATGATGACCCTTTAGGCATGATTTTAGAAAAACTCAAAGTCATTAAAGTCAAAGATGATTTGCTGCATTTAGATTTAAATCGCTGGTTGGGCAAAAGCCGCTCGATCATTGACACCTTAGGCAAAGTTCACGTGAATCACGCTGTATTACGTGAAGCGGAATTGGTGCTCACTGGCAACGTCAATTTAACGGCGTTGTTCCGCAAAATGTCTGAAGAAAGACTAGAAGATGTGGAAGAATCTCTTGCAGATACGCAAGTCACACCGCTGAAACAAAAATAAAGCTAAGCTGAAACTTTAGAAGAGAATACATACAGGAAAACTACACAAGCCGCATAATTCCTAATTTTCTCTTCATATTCAACGCGTATAATGGCAACAAGCAAGCAAATTGCATCTCCCTACATACAGAGGAAATATCTCAGCAATGGCAAATCATGTATTGAAAAAAATGGGTATGGCAGCCGGTGTGTCTACAGCACTGTTTTTGGCTGGTTTCTCTAGCCAAACATTTGCCATGAGTCCTTTCCAAGCCAGTTATCAATTTAACTACAATGGTAAAAACTTAGGTTCTGCAACACGTACTTTAAGCCAAACAGGTAACCAATGGAGTTATGTGTTTGCTGCCAAAGCAGGCGTGATTGCCTCTGCTACAGAAACTAGCCATTTTAGTTTTAATAATGGCAAAATTGGCTCATCTAGCTTTAGCCGCAGCAGTAAGATTTTGGTGCATAACAACACCATGAGTATTAACTTCAATCCTTCGGCGAAAACCATTAACACCAAAAAGGACAGCGACACCCGTTCTTTTGCGTGGAAAGCGGGCGTGTTGGATGAGTTGAATGCGGAACTGCAAATCCGTGAAGACTTAAAAAGTGGCGGTTTAAAATCGAGCTACTATATTGCCGATAATAAAGAGGTGGAATCACGTCGCTTTATTAAGCAAGGTTCAGAAAAAATCAAAACCAGTTATGGTACTTTTGATACCATTAAAGTGGTGCTGAAACACAACAAACCAAACCGTGATACGATTTTCTGGTTGGCACCAAAACTTGACTACTTGCCTGTCAAAGTTACCCACCAAGACAAAGACAAGTCTTATGGATTATTACTCACAGGCTATAAAGGCCCGACCAACTAATTTAGAATATAACTACTGAGCAAAGCTTGGCAGTTATTCACCATTTGGTAAATTGTTCTTGCATTTTTTCAGGTGCTTTTTAAAATACGCTTTTGCTTTGAAAAGCACCTGCTCTTGAGGATTCTCCCGTGCATGCACTAGAACAGAAAATTTTAGCCGAAGGTATCGTTCTATCTGAAGCGGTTCTAAAAGTCGACTCTTTCTTAAACCATCAAATTGACCCTGTGATGATGCAGCAAATTGGTCAAGAATTTGCGCGTTTGTTTAAAGATGCAGGCATCACCAAAATTATTACCATCGAAGCTTCTGGCATTGCACCAGCTGTAATGGCAGGTTTAGAGCTTGGCGTACCTGTAATTTTTGCACGTAAATATCAATCTTTAACCTTAAAAGATGATTTATACCGCTCTAAAGTATTTTCATTTACCAAGCAAACTGAAAGCACGATTGCCATTTCAAACAAACATATCAGCGCTAGCGACAAAGTCTTGGTGATTGATGACTTTTTGGCAAATGGTCAAGCTGCACTCGGTTTAGCAGATTTAATCCATCAAGCCAATGCAGAAGTCGTGGGTATTGGGATTGTGATTGAAAAGTCATTCCAGCCGGGTCGTGAATTATTGCTTGAAAAAGGCTATCGCGTTGAATCATTGGCACGAGTAAAGTCTTTGGCAAACGGTACAGTTGAATTTGTACGCGATTAAGGTCGATTAAAACTGATGTTGGTTCATCATTTAAACCCGATGATCAAAGAGTGCTTAGGCGCTCTTTTTTTTATGCTTTTTTTAAACTTAAACAACTCATTTACATATATTGAATTTACAAAATAGCCGCGCTACGCCATTCTGCACTTGAAATAACAGTGATTCAGCAGTCTAGTTTTTCTGATTGCAGCTCTAGACAGCACTTTTTAGATCGTCTGCGTGCATTGATGCATGCGGCATGAGCATAAGGCAATTTACAGTCATGACACAAGACAATCCGTTGATGCAACACAGTATCACCTGTCCGAAATGTGGTTCAACTCAAGTTGAAAAACGCAACCATCAACAAAACTTACAAAAAATTGGTGGCGTGTTATTAGGCTCTGCAGGTACGGCAGCAGGTACAGTAGGCGGCGCAGCTTCAGGAGCTTCTATTGGTGCGGCAATCGGTACTGCCGCAGGACCTTTGGGCGTAATTATGGGCGGCACCATTGGAACATTTGTCGGGGCAATTAGTGTGGGAATCACAGGCGGTTTTCTTGGGCATCGCTTTGGTAAAAAAGCAGGTGTAATTGTCGATCAGAATATTTTTCTGGATTTTCAATGCCTCAAGTGCAAACACCGCTTTAAAGAAAAAATTCAAACAGCCAAGCAACTCTAAATAGCCCTAAATCAATTTCAAAAAAATGCTGCACATGGCAACACTTTTTGATTGTATCTTTTTATTTTGCAGTGCTGCTTGCAGAAGTCATCACAGTTTTTTGTGCCGCTAAATACTGTGCTTCCGCAGGTTGTTTTTCAATACGTTGTTCTTCTGGAAAACTCAGACTATGCACAATTTCAGTCGCTGCAACACTCGACCATGAACACCCTAAACTCATTAGACCTAACCCAATCAGCATCCACTTATTCATTTTCACTTTCCTCAATCTCTCATTTTTACAGCAGTCCGTTGTGCTCAATACATTAGGGTCTGTTGACAATTCGTCTATGTTTGCGGCATGAGAGATATATCTCGCAAGGTTTTTTAGCTGATATAAGGCATGGGACAGGAAATTTAGTCATTCTAAATGACTGGCACATAACGCAATAGCAGCAAAAAATATGCTCGCCCCGAAAGGCTGTGGCTAAAACTTTCTCAGATTGCGTTATGAAACTTAGCAATAATCTCGCTATTCCTTGCGTTTCATGCCTGATCTGCTCAGTTTTAGCCTACAGCGCAAGCCATTTATGAAATGTCAACAGACCCTAGCCTGCAAAAAAAATGCTGCGTGAACCGTGACAGAAGACTCTGCTTTTAAAGCGGTTATTAGACGTGAAAAGAGAAAAACTGAATATCACTGCAAATGGTGATTTTAGGTGAAAAGTAAACTTCTTTTTTAGCACGCTCAATGCTACATAAGCCAATCGAATTCAAGTACAAAAGATAAAAGCGTAAAACGATATCCACATTTTACGCTTCATCTTAATTAAAGAAAGAATCTCACATGCCCTGTAATTTTTTTACCATTTCACCTAGGCGTTGTCCTTGCGCTTCACAAAGGATTTTTTCATCCTGACTCAAAGCCTGATCGTGGCGCGGGCCGCTCACATGCGTTGCACCATACGGCGTACCGCCCGTTTTGGTATTTGATAAAGCAGGATGCGCATTATGCAATCCCATAATCATCATTCCGTGGTGAAACAATGGCGGCAACATGGTCAATAAGGTACTTTCCTGTCCACCATGCATCGAACCCGATGAGGTAAAAACGCAGGCAGGTTTATTGTGCAATGCGCCATTCAGCCACAGACTAGTGGTTTGATCCCAGAAATATTTCATTTCAGATGCCATATTGCCAAAACGTGTAGGTGAACCTAAAGCCAAACCTGCACAATTGGCCAAGTCATCCAAAGTACAATAAATATCACCTTCGGCAGGAATACTTGGCTCGGCTTGTTGCACCACGGTCGAGATATTTGGCACAGTTCTAATTTTAACGGGCATACCACTAGCCTCTACCCCGTTGGCAATTAAATGTGCCATTTCTTTGGTAGAACCATATTTACTAAAGTACAAAACCAGAATATATGCTTGCATCATGCTAAGAAATCAGACTAAAAATGAAAACTATACGGTATTTTGCTGCTTTTTTGGTTAAGCTTAACCATGAAAACAGATAAAGATGATTAAAAAAGTTGAGACAGTCACTGTATGATCGTTGAGTATTTAAAGAAACTGCCTTTTTATGACAAACAATGGTTTCAATTTGTCTTATTTGTGCTGCGTCGCTTTGAAGCAGATCGCTGCCGTGAACAAGCAGGCTCTTTAACCTACACTACCCTGTTTGCCGTTGTACCTATGCTCACCGTATTTTTGGTGATCATCTCATCCATTAAGGCACTCGAACCTGCACGGCAACAATTACAACAACTGATTTACAGCAACTTTTTACCTAAAACCACCATCGCCTTTGATAAAGCCTTAAATGCCTTTACCGACAAATCTAGCAACTTAACCGTCATCGGGATTTTGTTTTTATTCGTGACCACGGTGATGATGCTGACCAGTATTGAAACTGTGTTTAATCGAATTTGGCGGGTTAAGGAAACCCGTGGCGGCATTATGGGTTTTATGCGTTACTGGACCATTATCTCATTAGGCCCTATTTTACTGGGCAGTGCTTTTGTCATTTCCTCAACTTTGGCTTCTATGAATGTGCTGAGTAATAACTTTGCAGGTTATGAGCTCAATGGAGCATTTATTTTATGGCTGATTTCATTTGCCCTAACCATTTTAGGTTTTTTTATTCTGAATTGGACCATTCCCAACCGCAGTGTACCTATTAAAGCCGCATTAATTGCGGGGGGTTTCAGTGCTGTTGTATTTGAATTTTTGAAAAACCTGTTTGGTTTTATTATGTCCAACTTCACCAGTTATGAAATTATTTATGGTGCTTTTGCTGCCGTACCTATTTTCTTACTGTGGATTTTCCTGTCTTGGAATATTGTGCTGTTAGGTGTTGAAATTAGTTATGCCTTGACCGCTTTTGAAGCCAGTCGCGAAAAAAAATGCCATCCGCTGCTCATGCTATTGGACTTACTGGAATTGTTTTACAAAAAACAAATGCGCGGAGAAAGTGTCACTGAAGCTGAAGCCTTAGATGTATTGGGACGTAATGAAATTGGGCGCTGGCCGTCTTATGTGCTGATGCTAGAACAACAAAATTTAATTAAACGTACTGAAAATGATGAATTTGTTTTGGTGCGCAATTTATCTCAGGTAGATTTTTGGAGTTTTTATTCACAGCTACCGTATTCATTGCCACGTCGTCAGGACTTGACCAATGTCTATCCTGATGATGAATGGATGCAAAAACTTGGCCCCGTACTCAGTGAAACCGATGACTATTTGGCTGCCAAATTGTCGATTCCGCTCTCTAAGATTTTTGAAGAAAAATAATCTTGTACGCGCTCGCTAGATTTTAAATATCACCCATCTTCAAATTTAAACCCGTATTGAGCTACTAGGTTATTTGAAGATGATTTTTACAAGACAACATTGCTGATGTTGAGTCTTGCTCAAGTTCATGGAAAAGCTGCAAATACTTATTTTCTTTTTAGTACTTGGGTTTTATGTTTAAACCAACATTGAGCATTCACCATCAACACCCCCAGCATGACCAAAACAGCCCCAATCATAAAACTTTGGCTCAAGCTTTCATTCAACAACCATACACCAAACAATACGCCAAATAATGGCGTTAAAAATGAAAACACGCCTAAACTGGATGCTAAATATTGTTTCAGCAACCAAAACCAAGCGAGATAGCTAATAAACGAAATCAATACCGCATGAAAAATCAAACTGCCTATGGCTAAGGCTGTCCAATAAATTTCAGCCTGTCCCATCCACCATGCCATCGGCAGTAAAATCAAAAAACCACCCATCAATTGGTAAAACAAAGTTTGTGTTGCAGGGGCTTCCGATAAACGACTTAGACGTACCGCAACAGTTGTGGCTGCCCAAAGTATGCCTGCACTCAGCGCAAGTAAATCGCCAAAAAGCATCTGGCTGAAGTTTTGGTGGCTCTCTTGTTGCACAGTATCACGCCATAAAAAAGTCACCGCTATGCCAGCAAAAGACAACAGAATCCCGCCCCATTGCAAGCGAGATAAACGCTCTGCAGGTAGTTTCCAATGCAACGCTAAAGCCACAAAAATAGGCGCGGTATATAGTAAAACCACCACATGCGACGCAGAAGTATATTGAATCGCCTGCCCTAACATAAAAAATTCTGCGGCAAATAAAATACCCACCAATATGCCTGCAGGCAGATATTCAGTCGAAGCCCATTGTGTATTTCTTGCAAGCAATAACAAAGGCAACACCATCACAGCAGACAAGCCTGAACGCAGTGCCAATTGCATCAAGGGTGAAATATCTGCCGCAGCAACTTTTAGCACCACTTGTTGCAGACCCCAAAAAACACACAAAATTAGCATCATACTGCTGGCTTTTGCATCAAGTGCTTGGCGTGAACTCATGGCTGAACCTGATCTGAGATAAAAAATAGACTTTAAAGTAAGCAGCGGACTCAACCTAAATCTTTTGGATATTCAACATCATTGAGTACTTGAGGAGTTTTGGCATTATGCGCGACTTTGCATAAAAAAAGCGACCTAAATAGATCGCTAATTTTTAAGGATTAACTTAATCATCTGTTGCGAAAGCAATATCACTGAGTCCGGCTTCACTCGCACGTGACATCACTTGCGCCACAGTATCATAACGCGCATCTTTATCTGCTCTTAACACCACGGTTGGCTGTTGAGCTTGCTGACTAGCATCATTAAAGCGGGTTTGCAACTCATCTAAACTAATGATTTGATCATCCCACGCCACTTCACCATTGGCATTGATACTGACCTGAATTTGCTCAGGCGGTAAATCAACAATTTCTGCGCTGGTTTGCGGTAAGGTTAATGGTATAGATGGGTTGGCAACGGTCGCTGTCACCAAAAAGATGATCATCAATACCAACATAATGTCGATCAGGGGAATAAGGTTCATCTCATTCATGCCTGAATCGTTGTCTTCACCCAATTGAAAAGCCATTAAACCTGACCTCCCACTAAACTTTGTTGTGTTGCATTCACTTCAGTTCTTTGAACAGAAGAATCTTGTTGCAACATGGTGTCAATCAACAAACTATGTGCATGATCTTGCAAATTTGTAGATAAGGTACGGTTCACACGCGAACAAATGTTGTAAGCAATCACGGCAGGAATCGCCACCGCCAAACCGAAGCCCGTCATAATCAACGCTTCACCAACAGGCGTTGCCACTTGAGCCAATCCCGCCTGACCGCTTTTTCCAACCGCAACGAGTGCATGGAAAATACCCCAAACTGTACCAAACAAACCCACAAACGGTGCTAATGACGCAATTGTACCCAGTACCGATACGCCTTTTTCTGCCGATGCTTTTTCTACCGAAATTTGACGCAATAAGGCTTGCTCAGCAACCGCTTTACGCTGCTCAAAATTTAAGGGCACCAGTTTTGCTTTAAGCTGATTTAAAGCCTGTGACAGTTGAGCATAAGCTTGTTGCTTCAATTGGCGCGTGCCTATCAAACGTAATGCGAAGATGGTCCATGTCGCAATCGACATCGCCAATAACACGAAATACAGCGTTTTGCTGACTGCATCTGCGTGTTGCCAATAGACGGAAAAGTTCATACTCGAACTCCTGTTGAAGGTTAGCCGTTAGGGTTCAATGTCAATTCAAAAGGCTGCTCAGCACGAATTGGATAAGCCACGCCATTTTCTTTGTACGGTTTGAATTTTGCACTACGCACTGCGCGTAAAATCTTTTGATCTAAAGCAGGTACACCACTAGAACGCGTAATTTGAGCATCGGTGATCACGCCTTTTTCATTGGCTTCAATCCGAACCACCACGTTACGGGTTTCTCCCTGTAAATCACGATTGGTATAAGAAGGTTTTGGAGAACGACTCCATTGCACGCCTGAGCCGCCAATCGACACTGTTTTTGGAGCAGAAGGTGCGACAGGAGCAGGTGCTGGCGCAACAGGTGCAACTGTCGGTTTCGGTGCAGGCTGTACCACTTTAGTTTCAGTCACCGTTGCTACAGGTGCAGGTTGCACCACACGTTCGACTGGTTTTTCTACGGGCTTCGCCACGGGTTTAGGGGCTTCTGCTTTTTTAACTTGCTGTACTTTTTCTACTTTTTTCGGTGGCGGTGGCAACGGTTTTTCTACCACAGGCACTTCTTTTACAGGCTGAGGCTTGGGTTTTTCAGGCTGTGGTTCAGCCTTAGGTTGCGGTGGCAACGGTTTAGGCTGTTCTTGAATTTTTACAAAGCGTACTTTTAAAGGTTCTTTTTCTATGGGCTTTAAGGTCGGAGTTTGCATTTGCCCCAATGCCCACAACACACCGACATGACCTAATGCAACAACAGCTAAAGCCGTCACAACTTTCTTTTTCATGGCATTGGGCATTTGTAGCATAGCGTTGGGAGATTGGTTCATTAAAGTCAGCGACCTTCAAAAGCAATTGCCAAACCATCACAGTTCCGAACGATCAAACTGATCGGTTAGCACAATTAAAGTAACGCAATAATAAATGAGAAGTGTTTTCATTTGCAACTATTTTTTAATAACAAACGTGAATCATCCAATAAATTTGCTATTTTAAAAACAGTTTAAATAAATGTTATAACATTACAATTTTAGCATAAAAAAACATGCCATGTCGGCATGTTTTAATTCGATTTTTAGATAGCTTTTACCCTATTGAAATACAACAGTTTTGTTGCCATCTACAATAATACGGTCTTCCAAATGCCATTTAACTGCACGTGCCAGTACATTACGTTCCACATCCTGACCCAATTCACGCAGTTGATCTACCGTAAAGTCGTGGTTTACACGCTCTACATCTTGCTCAATGATCGGACCTTGATCTAGGTCTGCTGTTACATAGTGTGCAGTTGCACCAATCAGTTTTACGCCTTTTTCATAAGCTTGTTTATATGGATTTGCGCCCACGAAAGCAGGCAGGAATGAATGGTGAATATTGATCACTTTCATTTCCCACTTAGAGACAAACTCTTCATCCAAAATTTGCATATAACGCGCCAATACCAACAAATCATTGCCTTGCATCAATTCATCAATTTTAGCGTAAGCTTCACGTTTATTTTCTTTATTAACAGGCACTACTTCAAACGGAATACCAAAGTTTTCTACCGCTTCACGCAAGGTGTCATGGTTCGACACCACTTTGGTAATTTCACATGGTAAACCACCACGTGAATGACGCCATAATAGTTCGAGCAAAGCATGATCAACTTTAGACACCAAAATGCCGACTTTTTTCACATCGCTGACCAAAGCCAAACGCCATTGCATTTCATAACGCTCTGCCACGTTAGAAGCAAAGGTTTGCAATAAGCTTTCTTTACGGCTTTGCAAGTGATCCAGTTCAAACTCAACCCGCATGAAATAACGCCCGCCCTGAGCTTCTGTTGCGTATTGATCAAGCGCGGTAATGTTGGCTCCTTGATGATACAAAAAGCTCGATACAGCCTGCACAATACCTGGCTTATCTTCACAGGTAATCAGTAAACGTGCAGTATTCGCAGTCGTCATATTCATGTTGTTTTTAGTCACTACTTGGTTAAATTGAAAAACAAGCCGAGTATTCTAGCGCGTTTCTCAGACATTCTAAATAGCCATTCTCAGTCTCTTAGTCGGCTTGAGTATTTTTACTGGATGATAAACTCTCAAACAGTTCAGATGTGCCTAGTGTTTCTAGTAAACGCTCATAGGTTGCACGACTTTCACCCCGTAAATATGCCCCTTCAAGGAACAGCATTTGACGTAAAGCCTGCCAAATCCATTTTTCTTCCAAATGGTTTGAATCGGTAATGTGACCCGACATATATAAGAAGTTCGTCCAGTTGGTCAGCACAATCCAAATATTGATAATCAAGGCTTCAATTTCTGACTCAGTCATTTGCATCAGACCCGCATCCACAAAGGCCTGATAAATTTTTTGTCCCTGCTGCATGACCTGTCCTGCAAAACGTGGATACATTTTGCGGAAATCTTCATTGGTTTCGACCAAATGATAGACATCACGATGCAAAAAACGATAAGCCCACAGCTGACTACTGAGAACCTGAAAATAACGAATTTTGTCATTGGCATCTAAGCCACGATTTTCAGGCAAAGCCAGCATTTCTAAAGTTTCTTGCTGATATTGTTCCATCAGCTCTTTAATAATTTCGTTCTTATTGCGGAAGTGGTAATACAAGTTTCCTGGGCTCATGCCCAGTTCTGCCGCAATATGATTGGTTGTTACCGAACGCTCACCACGCTCGTTAAACAATTGCAAACTCAATTGCAAAATACGTTCTTTGGTTTTCAACGTTTTGGTTTGAGACATCCTAAAAACAACCATTCTTTAAAATTTGGGGGGCATGAAAACATAAAGTCACTTGACTGATTAGAGTAAATACTCTAAAAATTAACTTATATTGCTTTTATTGAATGGTAACATGCCATGAACAGTCAAACAAAAACAACTTCAATGACCCCACATTCACCCGATTTACAACGTCTGGATGATATTTTGGCATTGCAGAAATATGCCTATCAGCGTCATCCTGTCCCAAGTGCCAAAGAACGCATTGAACGCTTAGCCCGCTTAAAACGTGTGATTGTGAAATATCAGGATCAATTTGCCGAAGCCATTAACCGTGACTATGGCAACCGCGCCATTGCAGAAACCAAAATTGGTGAATTACTTACCTGCTTGGAACATATCAAATATTACAGCAAAAACCTGACCGACTGGATGAAGCCATCTAAACGTCAGGTTGGTATTATCCACCAACCTGCAAAAGCATGGGTACAGTATCAACCTTTAGGGGTAATTGGCATTATTGCACCTTGGAACTATCCGCTGCTGTTGTCTTTAGGCCCACTGATCTGTGCTTTGGCTGCAGGCAACCATGCCATGATCAAAATTTCCAGTGCTTCTGCGCATTTTGGTAAAGTACTGGAAAACGCCATGAGCGAAGCATTTCCACAGGAATTGGTGGCAGTAATTAATGGCGGCGGTATTATTTCCGATGCGTTCTGTCATTTGCCTTTTGACAAAATTATTTTCACAGGCTCTACCGAAGTCGGCAAAACTGTAATGGCTGCCGCGTCACAAAACCTTGTGCCTGTCATTTTAGAACTAGGTGGAAAATCCCCTGTTTTGGTGCATCCATCTAGCGATATGGTCGATGTAGCGCAGCGTATTGCGGTAGGTAAACTCTGGAATGCTGGACAAACCTGTGTTGCACCCGACTATATGTTCTTGCCTAAAGGCAAAACTGCCGAATTTATGGAGCATTTCGAGCAATTTGTGACCGAAATGTATCCGCATATTCGTGATAACCAAGACTACACTTCTATTATTAATGACAAACAATATCGTCGCTTACAGGGCTATTTAGAAGATGCACGTGAGCGAGGTGCAAATATTATTGAAATTAATCCGCAAAGTGAAAATGTGGCTGCAACCCGTAAAATGGCACCAACGGTACTGACCAATGTCAGTCCAGACATGCAAATTATGCAAAATGAGATCTTTGGTCCAGTCCTGCCAATCTTAGAATATGAACAAATTGATGATGTAATCGAGTTTATTAATAGCCGACCGCGTCCTCTTGCTTTATACTATTTCGACTTTGATCAGGCGCGTGCCGACTATGTCGCACAGCGAACCCATTCAGGGCATTTCGGACTCAATACTGTATTGACCCACGTTGCACAAGATGACTTACCATTTGGTGGTGTTGGTGCATCGGGCATGGGGAAATATCACGGTCCAGAAGGTTTTTTCAGCTTGTCACATGAACGGTCGGTAATGTCTAATCCGAAGCTTTACAGCTTGAAGTTCATTCTCCCCCCATTTGATAAGCCGATTCATCGATTGATTTCGAAGACGCTTCTTCGTTAACTGATCAAGGCATGAGCTATCAAACACGCTCATGCTGTTTTTGAAGAAAATCGCTTGTCTTTTAAGCGTATTTTTGATATAAAACGCCCCTTGAATGAATTCATCCGTTTATTTTTGACTGGCCATACAGATTTGCTGTTGGCTAAATCAATGGAGTTACACCATGTCTAAGGTTTGCCAAGTTACCGGCAAGCGTCCAGTCGTTGGTAACAACGTCTCACACGCCAACAACAAAACTAAGCGCCGGTTCGAGCCGAACCTGCACAACCACCGTTTCTGGTTAGAAAGCGAAAAACGTTTCGTACGTCTTCGTTTAACCACTAAAGGTATGCGTATTATCGACAAATTGGGCATTGAAAAGGTTGTTGCTGACCTTCGTGCTCAAGGTCAAAAGATCTAAGTAAGGAGTCAGGACAATGCGTGATAAGATTCGCTTAGTTTCTACAGCTGGTACAGGTTATTTCTATACCACTACTAAAAACAAACGTACTATGCCGGAAAAAATGGAAATCAAAAAATTTGATCCAAAAATCCGTCAACACGTAGTTTTCAAAGAAGCTAAAATCAAATAATTTTAGCTTTTTTAAAAAACGACCTTATTCAGGTCGTTTTTTTTTGCACTTTTTTTGCCTCACTTGTTAAAATTTCCTCGTTTTCTTTTTTGGCACTATTTGTGCTTGTCTTATTTCAGTCTTTTGACCGCACCTTCACCATGGCTTAGGAGTTTCTCGTGCCTCATGATGTAGAACTCATCATCTTACTTGCCGTTGGTTTTAGCTTGGCACTGGTATTTGGCTATATCGCTGCGCGCTTACGCCTTCCACCGCTTATGGGCTATCTGATTGCAGGTGTCATCATTAGTCCCAACACACCGGGCATTGTGGCAGATATTCATCTTGCCAACCAATTGGCAGAACTTGGGGTCATGTTCCTCATGTTCGGTGTTGGCATGCATTTCTCGCTAAATGATTTAATGCAGGTACGACGCATTGCTTTGCCTGGTGCAGTATTGCAGATCGCCGTGGCGACCCTGCTCGGTGTAGGCGTGTCGATGATGTGGGGTTGGAGTTTTGGTTCTGCCTTAATTTTTGGCTTAAGCCTGTCTTGTGCCAGTACCGTTGTGCTCTTAAAAGCATTGGGTGATCGTGGCCTGCTCGACTCCGTGAACGGTAAAATTGCCGTAGGCTGGTTGTTAGTTGAAGACTTAGTGATGGTCTTAGCATTGGTGCTTTTGCCTGCCACAGCTGTATTACTGGGTGGACAAGCTATCGACAATGCCAGTGATGAAAATATTTGGCTAACACTCGGACTGACTTTATTAAAAGTTTCAGGCTTTATTGCCTTCATGCTGATTGTTGGCAAACGCCTTGTGCCCTTCATTATGCAAATTGTGGCTCGCTTAGGCTCGCGGGAACTGTTTACTCTAACGGTAGTCGCTGCTGCGGTATCAATTGCCTTTGGTGCTTATAAAATCTTTGGCGTGTCGATGGCACTTGGGGCGTTCTTTGCGGGGATGGTGGTCAAAGAATCTGATTTCAGTCATCGCGCCGAAGAAGAAACTTTACCCTTACGTGAAATTTTCTCCATTCTATTTTTCGTTGCTGTGGGCATGCTGTTTGACCCGCGTATTCTGATAGAAGAACCACTGCACGTTTTAGCGGTCGTCGGCATTATCATGGTGGGTAAAACCATTGCAGCCATGGCATTGGTCTTGTTCTTCCGCTATCCACTCAACACAGCTTTGACCGTAGGCGCGAGCTTGGCACAAATTGGTGAGTTTTCCTTTATTTTGGCAACACTAGGCGTATCTTTACAACTGCTGTCACTAGAAGGACAAAACCTGATTTTAGCAGGCGCACTCATTTCAATTACCCTCAATTCCTTTGTTTTTTCTGCGATTGAACCTGTGCAAAACTGGATTCGGGAACGCTCTTATTTGGCGCGTTTACTTGAACGCAGCAATGACCCTTTAGCCATGCTGCCCGATGAAGTTTCTCAAGATTATTTACGTGATCAGGTGGTGATTGTTGGACATGGTGAAGTCGGACGCCGCATTACTCAAAATTTAATGGCTGAAAATATTAAGGTCGTGATTGCAGAAGAAAACCGTGAAATTGTCGAAGACCTACGTGAAAAAGGTATTGCTGCGGTCAGCGGGGTTGCCACTGAAGCAGGTGTACTGATTCAGGCACATATTCAACATGCACGACTGCTCGTTCTCTCGCCTATGGACATTTTGGATATTCATAAAATTGTGGATATTGCCAAAACCCTAAACCCTGAAATTCAGGTTTTGGTGTGTGCAGAAAGCAAAGCCGAAGCGGAAGTAATTCGTAAAGACAACATTGGTGAAGTGTATTTTGCCAAAGAAGAAATGGCGAAAAATATGAGCAATTATATTTTAAATCAAATTGAAATTGCCCATCATCAGCCACCAACGCATTGAGCATCATTCATCTAAAACCCATAGCCAAAATCACAAAAAGCGCACCGTTTAAGCTGCGCTTTTTTGTTGATGTATAGATTGGCTTTCACTGTGTTGATGAAAAACTATCTAATACTCTCCATGATTTTAACCAAAGCAGATAGACAATCTATTCATTAAAGATATCTCATCACCGAAAGACCTTTTGGGATTAACTCATAAATTGCGGCTGTTCATCCACAATTTCGGCATGCCATTCATTGACCTGCTTTTCCAACAAGCCAAATAATGCCGCCTGAATCATGTGCTGTGCCACAACAGCCGTCTGATCGCCCAATATGGCTTTGACTTCGTCATTGAACTGGATTTTGACCAACGGCTCTTTTTCAGAGCCTGCATTACGCAATGCCAACTCGCCACCTTCAAGCTGAACCAGCTCTAAAATCGCTTCCTGATTACCAAATAATTCTTTCAATTGCTCTATAGACATATATCCTCCATGCTCGACATGGCGGCAAAGGCGCTTGCACTTTGCATCGTTCAGAATATTTATATCGGGCTGATCAGATTTTTTTCAAGGGCGTTTGGTCGGCTTAAAATTCCACCATTTCATTACGAAAACCATCAATCAACTGGGTTAAGTCACGATGCCATTCGCGCAAAATTTTCGTATCTGGTAGCCATGCTTGCGGAGATTGCGTGACTTTAATAATCAAATTGGATGACGTTTCCTGTTCAGGTTCTGGTGCACTTGGCTCGGGCGTGTACTGACATAAACGATAAGCGCGCTTTAACTCTGCAATAAAACCCGATTTGCTCAGTTGCTCCAAAATTGCCACTTCAGGGGAAATCTGCCCTTTGGCTGCCATCAATTCTTCAATTGATTTAAGGGTTGGATTACTGTCATTTAAACGATAATACCGCACCAATTCCTGCAAAAAAGCCAGCACCGCGCCATTTAAATGAAACACCGCAGCTTCACGATGTGCCTGCGCTTGCTGAACATGCTCGGTTTGCTCGGCCTGCTGACATGAAAGACGGGCGAAATATAATTTCTGATTGGTACGATCTGCATGAAAACGAGCAACACGGGACATGAGCATTTCCTCAATTTAGCGTTCTAAGAAGCTTAGATTAAACCGATTTTCCTGCAACACCCAATAAAAAATACACTATTTTTACTGCGATAAAATCGCGCACCAATGCAGTGCCAATCTCGTATTTTTACTAAAAATCACGCATAAAAAAGGAGCATTTTTTGCTCCCTTTGAACTATTTTGATGCAGGTTTATCTTCTGCTGCTTTGACACGTATTCCATGACCATGCAGACGCAAAGTATTCAGCGCTTTAATGGCTTTTACTGCCTCACGTGCATGTGGCATTTCTACAAATGCAAAACCTTTAGATTTTCCTGTTGCAGCATCCAACACCAAATTACAAGATTCTACAGTGCCATATTCCTGAAAAAGCTTTAACAATTCTTCTTCAGTCACTGTACGCTCTAAACTACGAACTAAAATTTTCATCTTACAACCTTAAAATAGGCAAAAAACATCAAAAAGCACTCGCCTACTCTACTTTTTGCAGGAAACCTTGTGGCATAGTTTAATCGAGATCAATGCCAAAATCTAAATTAATCGCTTGGCGTTCCACCAAGGCACTTTTCACAGTTTGCTGACGGGTACGGTGATGAGTTTCCATCGTACACAACTGCCGTGTCAGATCATTCAAAAAATAACTGTCCAGTTTGCGCCCTTGTTCATCTACCGTATCACGCGCCCATAAATTAAAATTTTGCTTGGTTAAAATCAGTTCATTTTGGGCACGGGTCAAAGCCACGTACAGCACTCGACGTTCTTCTTCAATATCATCAAAACTGCCCTGCGCCCGTGCATGGGGGTACTGTCCTGCTGTCACATTCGCCACATAACAGACTTTTTGCTCAGTCCCTTTGGCAGAATGAATGGTGATTAAAGTGACCACATCGGTATCAGACTGGCGTTCAATTTCAGAAATAGACACAGGATCGAGCACATATTCTTCTAAAAACTCACTTAACTGTGCATGCTTGCCCGCCAATTGTTGCACCAACTGAAAATCACCCTGACGACGATTCCAGTCTTTTTTATAGTTATCAGTCAATTGTTCCTGAATCGCTTCAATGCCTAAACCGACGCAAGCCGCAACTTCATGTCGTAAGACATCCATTTGCTTCATGATCAATAAAGTTTTTTCTGGCAAGCGTCCAAATTTTTCCAGCTTTTCAATCACCTGATCCATTGTCGGTTCAAGTAACAATTGCTGCGCCAACTTACTCGCACCGACATCACCCACGCCATTCCATAAAGTGAGAAAACGCATCCATGCAATATCATCTAAAGGATTGGCAATAACGCGCAATAAACTAAGTAAGTCTTTCACATGCGCAGTTTCCAAGAGCTTCATGCCGCCAATAAAACGATACGGCACACTTGCCGCAATACACGCGGCTTCAATATGTCGCGCTGCAAAACTCGAACGCACCAAGACCATGTGATCTGACCACGGCGCGCCTTGCAAGAAATGTCGCTCTTTAATATCAATCGCAATCCATTTGGCTTCATCAAATTCATTCGGGAAAATATGCATTTTGGGTTTGATGCCATCACCACGATGCGCCTGCAACCGTTTGTTATAGCGAATCTCACTTTGATCTAACAACCAATTGGACAGGTCTAAAATTTCCTGCGTAGAACGGTAATTTTGCTCTAATTTGAAAATTTGAGCATTGGGTACGCGCTCTGTGAAATGATGAATATTTTCAAAATCTGCACCACGGAAACCATAAATCGATTGTGCATCATCGCCCACACAAAACAAACTGACCCGATCTTTTAAAGGCTCAAGCAAAGCCCATTGCAAAGGATTGGTGTCCTGCATTTCATCGACCAAAAGATGCTGACAAATTGACGCGACATAATCGACCAGACCTTCCGACTGCGCCAATGCCGATGCCACCACAGCCAAAATATCGTCATAATCGAGAAAGCCTCGTGCGCGTTTACGGCTTTCATATTCCTGCATAATTTCAGCAATTGGATCTTTTAAGGCCAAATATTCAGGCTGCTGTTTTTCTAAAGCCACACTTAGTTTTTGACGAGTATTCCGCGCAAAAGAATACAAATCACATAATTCTTGAGGCTTAGGCAACTGACTTGGATTTTTCTTATCATCTTTTCCGCGAATGAGGCGAAACATCATCAATTGATCATCACGATCAATAATAGAAAACTGCTCTAAGCCAAAAGCTTTAGGAATACGTCGTAACAAGTACATACAAAAAGTATGAAAGGTCGAAGCACGTAAGCCTTTGGCTTGCTCGCCCAGTGCCAACTCCACCCGTGCGACAATTTCACTCGCCGCACGGCGGGTAAAGGTCAAAATTTGAATTTGATTGGCTGGAATACCTTGATCAATCAAGTACGCTGCACGTGCCACAATGGTTTTGGTTTTGCCACAGCCTGCGCCAGCCAAGACCAGACTATGTTGATATGCTGTCGTGGCTGCTTGTTTTTGCTGGGGATTCAATTCATCAATTAGGCTGGCTAAACTCATAGTGACTCATCGTACTGGGTGGATGAATAGTTTAACAGATCGGTTTAGGAATAAACCCATGAATATAAATGGCTCGGTTCATGCCTAAACACATACTTTTACACAAGCTCTATTGTAGAGATGTGGATAAGTACATGCTTATCCACATTATTTCCAGCCCAATTCTATGGCAGTGATTTCGTTAATACGTGTCTGTTGTAACGATTCAGGCATTTTACTTTTGCTTTGCGAAAGTGGCACATAACCCGCCATCAGTTCAGCCTGTCGTTGTGGATACAATGGTTGCTGATTTGGGTCTGCATAACCAATCGGATAAATCGGCTGACCTGTGCTCAAATCGTATTTATCTGTGGCACCAAAGGTATGCAGTAATTCATGCACCATCACCATCGTATTACGCTGACTGTGCGCAGCAGAAGCAAATAAATTCACCGAGCCAATTTTGCCTTTTTGCAAAGCGGTGGAATGCTTCAAAATTTGAGTTTGACTCGGATCATAATAATTCAGGTACAGCGTCACTGTTGCTGTACCATCACTGCTTTGTCGTTGCTGCCAAGCGTAAAAGCGGAACTTTAAACTCCAAAGTACGGTGCTAAGCAGCGATGCCTGCTCAGGCACTTTCGGTGGCAACTGCTTTAATTCTCGCCCCTGCTTGAAATAGAGCGCAAGCGGTTGCCCACGATACTGCAAAGAAGCTTGTTTTAGATAGTCTTGAGCAGAATTTAAATTATTGATATTTAATGTATTGATATAGTTTTGGGTGTTTGATCGTCCATCGGCATTGATTGGGTGTAACAATACGATGATGGGCTTATTCCAGTCTTGGCTCTGATCACGCCAAGCATTGACTGCAACGACCAGCAAAACCAGCAATAAGCATAAAATTCGGATTTTTTTCCACATACTTTAAATATCTTTAGGCAATCACTTTACCGAGTTTAATCTTATTATCTTTAAACTCGACCCCCACATCGGATTAAGATTCACAAAACCTCTCTGTTTTTTATTTTTCACATTTCAAATTATAGGATTTAAAAAAATGCTGACCGAAGCCAGCATTTTGTAATTTGGATAATTAAGCCTCAACCCATTTACCATCTTGGTAAACCAATGACCATTTGGTTTGTTTGCCTTCAGGCGTTTCCGAACCAATATATTGCGCTTGATTCTTACGGCTGAATTTCACCAAGGTTGGATTACCTTCTGGGTCTGCATCAGGTGCTTGCAAAATAAACTGATATTTCGGATCAAGCTGTTCTGCAACTGTGCGTAATTCCGCGACTTTCGGTGCACGGGTTTCACGTACTTTCGGGAACTTACTGGCTGCCAAGAACAAGCCTGCTGCACCATCACGCAACACAAAGAAATCATCGTGTTTGGTTGAACGTAAATGTTCCATTTTAATTGGATCAACACGCGGTGGCGCAGGCTGACCATTCTTGAGTACTTTTCGCGTGTTTTCACAGCTGGTGCAGGCAAAATAAGGGCCAAAACGACCTGTTTTCAACTGCATTTCGCCATCGCACTTGTCACACGGAATGGTTGGGCCATCATAGCCTTTAATTTTGAACTCGCCTTCTTCTAGCTCAAAACCTGCACAGTCTGGGTTATTCCCACAAATGTGCAGTTTACGACCACCATCAATTACATAACTGTCCATGGCTGTTTCACAAATTGGACAGCGCTTTTTAGACATCAAATCTGCGGTTTCAGCGGCATCATCATCGGATAAGGCGGCAAGTGATTCTACAGGTGTCAGGTTCAGCGTTCCCTTACAACGCTCTTTTGGCGGCAAGTTATAGCCTGAGCAGCCTAAGAATACGCCTGTCGTACCTGTACGAATCTGCATTGGTCGTGAGCATTCTTTACAATGTACTGCATCGACCTCTACAGGCAAGTTACGGCGCATGCCTTGTTCGCCCTGTGCATTGGTTAAACGCTGTTTGAAATCGCCATAAAAACTGTTAAGCAAATCTTTCCAGTTACGTTCACCATCTGCAACTTTATCCAGCTGACCTTCCAAGTCTGCTGTAAAATCGTAGTTCATCAGGTTATTAAAACTTTCATCCAGACGATCTGTAACAATCTCACCCATTTTTTCGGCAAACAGACGACGGTTTTCCAGTTTGACATAACCACGGTCTTGAATAGTTGAAATAATCGCAGCATAGGTCGATGGACGTCCAATACCTTTTTTCTCAAGCTCTTTCACCAAAGAGGCTTCGGTAAAACGCGCAGGCGGTTTGGTAAAGTGTTGTGATGGATCAAGCTTCTCTAATTTAAGAATTTCACCGACTTTAACTGCAGGCAGTAACACATCATCATCCGATTTGTTTTGCCCACGCACTTTGGTAAAGCCATCAAAAACTAGCGTACGACCTTTGGCTTTTAACTCGACACCATTGGCATCAACCAAAATGGTCGATGATAAATATTCGGCTGGTGTCATTTGGCAAGCGACGAACTGACGCCAAATCAGATCATATAAACGCTGTGCATCGCGCTCTACACCCACCAAACTGTCGCCTTTAAGCGCAACATTAGATGGACGAATCGCTTCGTGCGCTTCTTGTGCGCCTGCTTTATTGCCATAACGATTTGGTTTAGCAGGCAGATATTTTTGACCAAACTCCGCTTCAATATGCGTACGCACCATATTGACCGCGTCATCACTCAGGAAGGTCGAGTCTGTACGCATATAGGTGATAAAACCTGCCTCATACAAACGCTGTGCTAGCATCATGGTTTTCTTGACTGAAAAACCAAGACGGGTACTCGCAGCCTGTTGCAGCGTTGACGTGATATACGGCGCACTTGGGTTGACTTTGGTCGGCTTATCTTCACGTGCAGATACGGTGTATTGCGCATCTTTAATCAAGTTCAGTAAAGCATCGGTTTCAGCTTTGTTGCGTAACTTGAGGGTTTTACCCGCTTGCTTAACCGCTTCTAGACGAATGTCATCTTTTTCAGATTTAGTATCTGCAAAGACTTGCCAATATTCTTCGGGTACAAAGGCGCGAATTTCACGCTCGCGCTCCACAACCAGCTTCACCGCAACTGACTGCACTCGTCCTGCCGATAAACCACGGGCAATTTTTTCCCAGAGCAGTGGCGAAATCATAAAACCCACCACGCGATCTAAGAAACGACGTGCCTGTTGGGCATTGACTTTGTTGGTATCTAAACGCGCAGGATGCTTAAAGGCTTCTTGAATCGCATTTTTGGTAATTTCGTTAAACACGACACGTTGATAACGTGAGTCATCTCCACCAATGACTTCTTTTAAGTGCCACGCAATCGCTTCCCCTTCACGGTCCAAGTCCGTTGCGAGATAGACTTCATCGACCTGCGATGCCAGTTTTTTTAATTCAGCGACTACATTTTCTTTGCCTGGCAGCACTTCATAGTGTGCTTTCCAGTCATGTTCAGGATCAACCCCCATACGGTTGACTAATGCTTGTTGAGCTTTTTCAGCTTTCTGAGCCTCGGTCAGTTTGGTTCGGGTGGTGGTTTTCTTTTCTGTGGTTTTTGCGCCACCACTGGTTGGCAAATCACGCACGTGACCGACCGAAGACTTCACAATGTAGTCCGAACCAAGATATTTATTGATTGTTTTCGCTTTTGCAGGCGACTCCACAATCACTAAAGCACGTTTGTGACCAGCTTCAGATTTGGCTGCAGTGCTTTTGGATGTGGACCGAGGAGCGTTCGCCATAAGTAACCGTATTTCCTATTTAATGGTTTAAAAATTAACGTTCAGCCAAGCTATGTAAAAAGGCTTTCATCTCATCTAATTGAGTTGCGCGAAGATCGGCTTCTTCATCCCAATAGATTCCTACACAGTTTGCCTGCATATCAATAGCATAAATGCCCTTTAATGCAATGGGTAAGCCTTGGAATTTCTCATCGCCATGCAACAGCTCTAGCTTTTGATCTGTCACTAAAGCACGCATTAACGGTAAACGTGCATCGGCAATGAGTACGCTGTAATACGCCACCATACTGGCACGTGATTCCGTAGCTTTGGGGATTTTTGTCCAATCAGGTGCAACCACCAAACGAGGGTGTAGTCCCATTTTTCGGGCTTTTTCACGCATCAATCCTAAAGCTTTTTCTCTTGGGCTGACACGCAGACCAAAAATAGAGCCCATCACAAATATAATGATGGCAACGGCAACCCAAATTCCAGTATTTTCCATAGTACAACCTTTCTATTCTTATATTAGAGTTGCATAAGCACAATATAAAACGCAAGATTAAAATAAGCTGTGATTTATTTATTTCAAGTGTTTTAGTCTATCTGCTTACAAACAGCTTAAAATCGTCTTACGTGAAAAGGCATCATTTTCAAAACTTTAAATGGTTGATAAATGATGACTTAAATCAGTCTTATCGATAAAAAAATAATCTTGCAGATGGGTTTTAAATCGACACATACCATTAATCGAAAAATTCTAAAACTTAGCTTAAAAACATCTCATGACTATATAGCACTTCATGTCCATTCCAATAAATATAGCCTTTTTCAATCAGTTCTTTGAGCAATAAACGAATATCAGATTTTGGAAATAACCGTTCCAGCAAATCACGCAATTCATAAATATCTTTTGGTTTTTCACCTTTTAGCTCACGTAACTTTTTGGCAACTTCCCATTGCACAGGGTCAATTTGGCTAAAGTTTTTAAATAAACTGTGCTGAGGATGTGGCTCTACGGCTTCAGTTTGCGCCACGATTGTAGAAGTGACTGTCGCCTCTTGCGTAGATTCTTCCACGACATCTAGGTCAAGTTGAGCCCATTGTTTCAGAACTTTTTTACGAAAGCTAATTTGTTCATCCACCCGCTTTACAATTTTCAGGCTCATCAACATACCAACCACATGCTGCACTTTGTCGGCCTCAAGTTGCAAAATATTGGCAATTGAGTGTTTTAAAGCTTCTAAGTTGGTTGGCTTGCCTGACATTTTTGCCAGCGCATCACAGTACTTTTTTACCAACAGCAATTCAGGTTTGCTGCGAATTGCCATTGGGCTTGGTAAACGATTTTTGCTTTTCCCAGACTGCATTTCAGGCTGAATATGAATCAGGTGACAGGCAATTTCAGATGCTTGCAACATTTCCATTAAAATCTGAATACTGTCAGCCGCAGAAATCACTTCAACTTGTGTTTCTGGCTCTAGCAGTGCCATCAGTTGCCCAACTACCACTGCATATTCAAACTCTTTAAACTCTGCGCGCGGGCTGTCTAAAATCATAAGTTGACCCGTACTGATCCAGCCAGCGAGTTCAGTTAAATCCTGCAAGTTATATTCAAATTTTCCTGCACAATTAAACAGATACACACTCGGATGATGCTCAATAATTTCTCGCAACAAAGTCGCGGTAGGCAGGTTGTTTTCAAGGTCAAGTAATACAACTTTAGAGGACATAAACTTTAGCGGACACAATAGGGTTTAAAAGATTCAGGCACAGCAGCCGAGCATTACAGCGGGAAGTACAGCAAAGGTCAAATTAAAATCAGCACGGAAACCAATACCGTTGATTAAGTACGATTGATTAATAGTGTGGTGGGCGATTGGTCATCGGGTCAAATGGTGCAATCCCATCCGACAAATCTGCCGACTCTACCCGCTGATATAACAACTGCATTTGTTTCTTTAAATCAGCAATTTCCAGACTTTGATGAACCACTTGTTCATTCAATTGCTCAACTAAATCGTCCAAAAATGCAATTCGCACTTGCAAATCTTCAATGGGTGCGGAAAATGACGCCTGATCATCTATACTTTGTTTAGTCATTTCAAATCCTCATTTGAGATTTTTTAGGAAACACTATGGCCTATATTACTTTAAGGGATGTCCAACTTGCATTTGGTGGACCTGCCTTGCTCGACGGCGCGAATTTTAACCTAGAACGTGGCGAACGAGTGTGTTTGATTGGCCGTAATGGAGAAGGTAAGTCTACTCTACTTAAACTGATTGAAGGAAGTTTACTGCCCGATGCAGGTGAAGTGTCCATTCAAAATGGCATCACCATTGCCATGTTGGCGCAAGATGTACCCATGGATTCAGGCAAAGTCGCCGATATTGTGGCCGATGGTGCAGGTGAAGCTGCTGCAGTATTAAAAGCCTATCACGAAGCCAGTGATGCCTGTGTATTGGGCGATATGGATGCCTGTGACCGTATGGGGAACTTGCAACACAAGCTAGATCAGCTTGATGGCTGGGCGCTAGAAAATAAGGTCAATGCCATTTTAAGTAAAATGGGACTTGATCCAAATGCCGACTTAGCCGATTTATCCGGGGGACGTAAACGTCGTGTATTGTTAGCACGTGCCCTGCTCACCCAACCTGACGTGTTGTTGCTAGATGAACCGACCAACCACTTAGATGTGGAAAGTATTGAATGGCTAGAAAAATTCCTACTCGATCAAAATAATTTAACTCTACTGTTTATTTCGCATGACCGTGCTTTTGTCGATAGTATCGCCACCCGCATTGTCGAGTTAGATCGTGGTGTATTACGCAGCTACGAAGGTAACTATTCACGTTATTTAGATTTAAAGGCGCAGCAACTAGAAGCCGAAGAAAAACAAAATGCGCTGTTTGATAAAAAACTGGCCGAAGAAGAAGCATGGATTCGTCAAGGCATTAAAGCACGTCGTACCCGCAACGAAGGACGTGTGCGTGCCTTAAAAGCCTTACGTGAAGAATCAAAAGCACGTCGCTTCCAACAAGGCAAAGTCAATATGGCAGCGCAGGAAGCCAATCGCTCAGGCAAACTGGTCTTTGATATTGAACATTTACAAGTGGCCTTTGGCAATCAAGCTCCGATTATCAAAGACTTTTCAACACTGGTATTACGTGGCGATCGTATTGGTTTAGTTGGCGATAACGGTGTCGGTAAAACCACCCTGATTAAAGCCATTTTAGGTGAAATTGAGCATGGTGGCTCTGTCAAAACAGGCACACAACTGGAAATTGCCTATTTCGACCAATTACGCAATGTCTTGGATTTGGAAAAGTCGGTCAAAGATAACGTGTCTGAAGGTTCAGACTTTGTTGATGTGAACGGACAACGTCGTCATATCTATAGTTATTTACAAGACTTTTTATTCTCACCAGAACGTGCACGCACGCCGGTTAAAGCTTTGTCTGGCGGTGAACGCAACCGTATTTTACTGGCAAAATTACTACTCAAACCATCTAACCTAATTGTGATGGATGAGCCGACCAACGACTTAGATATGGTCACTTTAGAGTTGCTTGAGGAAATGCTCAGCGACTATAAGGGTACTTTATTGCTGATTTCACACGACCGTGCTTTTATGGACAACGTGGTGACCTCGACTTGGGTATTTGATGGCAAAGGCAATATTGATGAATATATTGGCGGCTATCAGGACTACTTGCAGCAACGCCCAGACCAAACTGTAGTTGATCAAAAAAGTGATGTTAAAAAAGCCGTTGCCAAAGCCGAAGCAGCTGCAGCAGCGCCAACGGCCAAAAAAGTAAAATTGAGCTATAAAGATCAACGTGCTTTAGAGCAGTTGCCAGGTGAAATTGAAGCACTGGAACAGGAACAAACCGAATTGGCTGAAAAACTGGCGGATGGTTCTTGGTTTGTAACAGATGCCAATGCAGCCACCAAAGCCTCACAGCGTTTGGCTGAAATTGATGAAGAACTGCTGAAAAAACTAGAGCGTTGGGACGAACTGGAAAACTTAGCGAATGGTAACTAAGCATATTGGCTTAAGTGATTATTCCTAACTTTTTAAGCACAGGACTTGTCCCCAATACCAAAGCTTTGCAAAACCATTTTAAGCATCTTTCCCATTGGACGTATGCTTTTAAATTTTAAAATCGGTTCGTGCTAAACTGCAACGATACAACACTTTACACGGTCATTATGAGTCAACACACTGAATATCAACCAGGCGAATTTCAATGGTCTTTCCTGTTGCCAAAATATTGGGGCATCTGGATTGGCATTGTCTGCCTGATGATTTTAGCCATTTTGCCGTGGGCGATTCAGTATCGTTTGGCGCAGCTTTTAGGCAATCTTGCCTTTAACAGCATGAAGTCACGTCGCGTAACTACGTTACGCAATTTGGAAGTGTGTTTTCCTGAATGGAGCGAGGCTGAAGTACATGAAAATGCTCGCCAAGTCTTTGTTGATCAAATGCTGGGCGTATTTGAAACCTTAAATGCATGGTACTGTCCACAGTGGTTTAAAGGACGCACTCAGGTTGAAGGTTTGGAACATATTCAGCAAGCCCAAGCAGATGGTCGCGGGGTTTTATTGTTAGGCACACATTCTACTCTGCTAGATGCAGGTGGCTATGTCTGTGCACAATATTTTGCCCCCGATGTGGTCTATCGTCCACAAAACAATCCCTTACTGGACATGCTGATTTACCGTTGTCGCGCCACCATTTACGGTCATCAAATTGACCACGATGACATGCGTGGTTTAATCCGCCACTTAAAAAATGGTCGTGCCATTTGGTATAGCCCAGATCAGGACTTTGGTTTAAAACAAGGTGTTATGGCGCCATTTTTTGGCGTGCCTGCTGCGACAGTTACAGCGCATCGTCGTTTACTTAAAATGACCAAAGCCGCAGCAATTCCGTTATATTTTTACCGTACAGGTGAGCTTTCCAACCCTCAATATAAAGTCTTGATTGAACCTGAACTGCTGGATTTCCCAAGCGCAGATGAAGTTGCAGATGCAACGCGCACCAATTTCATTATTGAGCAGCAATTACGGATCGCTCCTACCCAATATATGTGGTTTCATCGTCGGTTTAAGAGCCGCCCCGAAGGTTATGACAGTATTTACTAATCTGTACGGCAGAAGGAAAGATTCATGAAAGTCATGCAGTTATTACCCGAATTAAACAGTGGCGGTGTAGAACGCGGTACGCTCGAAATCGCCCGAGCCTTGGTAGCTCAAGGACATACGTCATTGGTGGTGTCGAATGGCGGACGGATGGTTAACCAACTCGAAGCTGAAGGTTCCACTCATTTAAAGTTAGCCATCCACAAAAAATCATTATCAAGCTTGTGGCAAATCCGTCCTTTACGCCAACTGATTATGCAACATCAACCTGATATTGTGCATGTACGTTCCCGCGTACCTGCATGGCTAACTCATTTTTCCCTAAAAGGTATTCCAGCCGAAAAACGTCCACACTTAATTTCAACTGTACATGGTTTTTATTCAGTTAACCGTTACAGCCAAATTATGACCCAAGCGGAAAAAGTGATCGCAGTTTCTGACAGTGTAGTCAAATACATTCGTGATCATTATCAAAACTGTCCACCTGAAGATATTGTCCGTATTTATCGTGGAATTGACCCTGCTGCATTTCCGCACGGGTATCAACCTTCGGCACAATGGATGCAACAAACCTATCAAGATTTCCCAGAACTTGAACATAAGTTTTTAATTTGTTTGCCGGGACGTATCACCCGCTTAAAAGGTCATGAAACATTGATTGATCTAATTGCGAAATTAAAAACCCAGTATCCACAGATTCATGCTGTTGTTGTAGGCGGTGCAGATGTTAAAAAAGCAGCTTATTTACAGGAACTGGAACGCAATATTCGGGATAAACATCTGACCGAAGCGATAACCTTTGTTGGACACCGCTCTGACATTCGCGAGTGGCTTGCGTTTAGCGATATTGTACTTTCACTTTCCAATCAGGCAGAAACCTTTGGACGCACTGCGCTCGAGGCTTTATCGTTAGGAACACCTGTGATTGGCTGGAACCGTGGTGGTGTGGCTGAAATTCTATCACAACTGTATCCGCAAGGACTCATCGCGGTAGATGACCAAGTCGCTTTATTCAATGCAGTGCAATTGCATCTGGAAACACCGCAAAGTGTCGCCCCTGTTGAATTGTTCAGCTTGGCAGATATGTGTCATCAAACCTTAGATTTATATCAGCAAGTTTTGCAGTCAAAATACGCCTAAAACCAAACCATAGAACTGAATCGAGCTGATTGAAGTTTAATTTTTTTTAAAAACTATGAGAGTGAAAAAAATAAGTCCCCCAAAAATCATCGCCCGAGTTCTACATCCTGTAAAACTCGGGCTCATGAGGTTGTGCTTTCAAAACTTATTGTTATTTTATTGTATGGCGTTCCTTACCTACATCATATCCTTGATGTTTATCCGTCAGCGTCGTCTTCCTTAATGGGATATTCCGTTCCCGAGTCCTTGTGCTGATGAATTAATCTTAACCAGATCAGTCAGAATAAACCATGCGTCATGTGCCTAAATCCGTGTAAGCCATTTCGTACACTTTTCGTTTAATTTCTAAACCGATTTATCCTGTGCTTTATACGGTTGTGCAATTTCATCGGTCACCAGTTTTTCTTCTCGCTCTGCTTTTTCAATCCCCTCCTGAATCGCCTGTTGTGCTTCCTGCTCATCGGCATCAGTTTGGGGCAGCTCTTCCTGAATTCGATCAAACACCCGCCCAGTTTGCAATACCACATACACAGGAAAATGGTCTGAACCGATATGCGCCAAACGCTGCATATCCACCAATGCAAAATCGGTACTATGAAATACATGGTCTAATGACCAACGCAGTAAAGGATAATCGGCATGAAAGGTATTGATATAGTGCCGCCCTACGCGCGGGTCGAGCAAGCCACTGATTCTTTGAAACAAGCGCGTAGTCCGCGACCACGCCACATCGTTTAAATCACCCATTACGATACAGCTTTCATCTAAATCTTTGATTTGATCGCCTACAATCAACAATTCGGCATCTCTTAAAACTGAATCTTTGGCTTCGGTAGGACTTGGTGGTTTAGGATGCAAACAATACAACTGTACAGGCTGCCCCGAAGGCAAAATCACACTGGTATGAATGGATGGAATTTCATCGCTGAGAATAAATTTGATCTCAGTGTCTTTTAATGGCAAACGGCTATACAAATGCATGCCATATAAATTATCTAAAGGCACAGCGACCCGATAAGGATAGTCGGCTTCAATCACAGACAAGGCTTGTTGCCATGCCAAATCAGTTTCTAAAGTCAATACCAAGTCTGGTTTTAAGGCTTGAATATGTTCAATCAACAGATGATATTTCTGATTTGGTGTCAGAACATTGGACACGATTAATGAAATTTGTTTTTCAGGATTTAGCTGTTCTGGACGAACTTGTTTGACCTGTTTTTTCCACAGCAAGGTGTAGGGCAAGACCATTTTGAGCTGATAAGCCAAAGCCGCAATCAGTCCAATTAAAATCACTTGGCTAGACACATCCCACGTCTGCTCCCAAATCAGTAGCAAAACAAAGGCAATGATGCCTAAAACCAAGATCTGTAAACGTGGAAAATCTGCGCCCCGAATCCACCATTCATCACGTGGAATCAGTGACCAAAAACTTAACCAAATGACTAATATTGCAAGCCCTTTTACCCAAATCATCTTGCTTTACTCTTTTGTATTTTTTGTCGTTTTTACATGAAAACCAAAGTTATCAATTTTGTATGTAACACAAACAAGAGATTTCACTCAATAATACTCATGTTTTGTTCATGTAATGCTTGCAGTTGCGCCCCCTTTTGATAGACTTATATTCCTTTATTGTTTTTTAACGCACCGAGGCAAAGTGGCATGAAAGTAGGTCTGGTCGGTTGGCGCGGGATGGTGGGTTCCGTCCTTATGCAACGTATGGTTGAAGAAAATGATTTTGCTCATTTTGAACCATTCTATTTCTCTACCAGTAATGCTGGTGGTGAAGCACCAGCATTTGGTGGTAAGACTGCTCCAGCACTTATGGATGCAACAGATATTGAAAGTCTGAAGCAAATGGATGTCATTATTACCTGTCAAGGTGGTGATTACACTTCTGCCGTTTTCCCGAAGCTTAAAGCTGAAGGTTGGAATGGTTACTGGATTGATGCTGCATCTACCCTGCGTATGGATGATGAAGCGATTATCGTACTTGATCCAGTCAACATGAATGTCATTAAAGATGGCTTGGTGAATGGCACCAAAACATTTGTGGGCGGTAACTGTACTGTTTCACTCATGTTGATGGGCTTGGGTTCATTATTCCAAAACAATTTGGTGGAATGGGCAACTTCAATGACCTATCAAGCAGCTTCTGGTGCAGGTGCGCAAAACATGCGTGAGCTGATCACAGGCATGGGCTACTTGTATAACAACACCAAAGACTTGTTGGATGACCCACGTTCACCAATTTTAGACATCGACTCTAAAATTGCCGAATTACAACGTGGCGAAGGTTTCCCATCGGCAAACTTTGGTGTGCCTTTAGCGGGTTCTCTCATTCCATATATCGACAAACAGCTTGAAAGCGGTCAGTCAAAAGAAGAATGGAAAGGTCAGGTTGAAACCAACAAGATTTTAGGCAATCAGCAGATCGTTCCAATTGATGGTCACTGTGTGCGTATTGGCGCAATGCGTTGTCACTCTCAGGCAATCACATTGAAGCTGAAAAAAGACGTTCCACTGAACGAAATTGAAGATATGATTCGTCAATCAAGCCAATGGGCAAAAGTGGTACCAAATACACGCGAAGCATCAATGACCGATCTTACCCCAGTTGCAGTTACAGGGACTTTAACAGTACCTGTTGGTCGTTTACGCAAAATGAACATGGGTAAAGAATACCTTGGTGCATTCACTGTAGGTGACCAATTACTTTGGGGCGCAGCAGAGCCATTACGTCGTATGTTACGCATCTTAATTGATTACAAAAATGCTTAAGCTTCGTCTTGAGCACTGAATCATTTTTGATTCTGTGATCAATCTCAACAAGCCAGTCAAATTTGACTGGCTTTTTTATGTAATCAACGTGTTAATATTTTACAATCGACCTACAACTCGCTACTCTATCCTTTTCGCCTTGCGATAAATGACCGAGCTAACAATTAAGATGACTGTATATAACAAATTAAAGATCGCCATTTTATCTATTTTGGCTTCACAGCAAATGTATGCAATGAATGTTGACCCGATTCAAATTCAGTCAACAACTGGGGAATTGCTCTATGCCGAAATCAACTTTCGTCAATCGAATGTGAATGAAGCGATTGATGTCAGTTTAGCTACGGCAGAAGATCTGATGTCGATTGGTGCGAGTCACCGTCCGCCTGGTCATCTTAACTTTTTTACACGTCGTAACAGCAATGGTACAGGGGTTATCACCATTACCTCATCTCGACCGTTAACCGAGTCTGAGTTGAATATTGTGGTCAAAATTAAAGAAGGCAATGCAACCCGCCTGCAACATATTCGCACCCCATTAAAACGCAGTGCACCTGCGCCATTGGCCGCTATGCAACGTAGCAATGAACAAGCTTTAATGCCTGTTATGATTGTCAATGAGCAAGATATTGCTTTAAATTTACCTGTAAGTACGGCCTATCAGGTTGAAACACCCAAAGCAATTGAACAACAGGCTTTTGAAGCACCGCTAACCATTAAACGCAATACACCGCCTGCGTTAAACCATCAAGCAGTAACAGTGATTCAAACTGCGCCAAGCCGTAGCGCAGCGAGTGAAAATACGACTGTTGCTGCTCCAAAAGCAGCGCCAGCAAAAACAAATAACAACCCAACACCGACAGCATCTACAGCGACTACGTCAGTCACTGCACAACAATCGGCTGATCCATTGGTACAAAAATTTGCTGAACAGCAACGCACGAAGCAACTGGCACAAACTCAGCCTGCTGCTGCCGTGAAAAAGCCTGCACAAACAGCGGCTGCACAGGCTAAACCAAGCCCTGCCACAGCCATGCCTGCAGTCAATACCCAACACGTGGTGCAATCGAATGAATCATTATGGGCAATTGCCTCACGCATTGCGGGTGAAAATAACCGCCCTGTTGCTGAAGTGATGCAGCAAATTAAAGCCAATAATGAGCATGCTTTTATTCAAGGCGATGCCAATCGTTTGCGTCGTGGTGCGACCTTAAATTTACATGCACAAGCTAACTCTAAAACAGAGAAAAAAGCCGCAATTCCAAAACCAGAAACGGCCAGTACACCACAATCAGGCAAAGCCAAATATCGTTTAAATCAAGCAGAAATGAGCCTCGTGGCAGAGAATCAACAGGACTCCACCCACGGTTCTGCCAAGAAGAACACACAATCCACACAAACTTCGGGTGACTTGTCATTAAAAGTTATGACATCCCGTGAGAAAACCGTTAAATTACAGAGAAACGTAACAGAATTAGAATTGGCATTACGTCAGAAGGATCACAGAATTCAATTACTCAACGCGCGCCTTGCTGAACTGCAACAACAATTGCAAAAACAACAAGCCGCAAATAAGCCAAAACACTAAATGTTACACACAATGATTTTTTTGGGATAAGGTCAAACAGGGACCACATCCTCAAGGGGTATAAACATGCTGATTTATGTGATTCCGTTTATTTTATTACTGGTGATCGCAATTTTCTTGAAAAAGCGTGAAGCAAGTAAAGAAGCCGAACCAAGCAACAAGAAAACAGCAGCGCCAGCCAAAACCAGTGGCAAGAAAACCACAACTACCAAAAAAGTTGCCCAGAAATCGGTGGTGGTTGAAGAGGTTGTTCCAACTCCACAACACTCTACCCCTGTCCCTGTAAAAATCCAAACTAACATTGAAAACCTGATCAAAGAGCGTAATTTCTTTGCTGCAGAAGCGCAAATTAACCAAGCATTAAAACGTGATAACTCATTGCATGGTTTGTATTTGTTATTGCTTGATATTCATTTACAACAAAAAGATGAATTTGCAATTGATCAATTGCTGAATCATTTACGCTCTTTAGAGCTTGACGATATTCTGTCACAAGCTGAAGCAAAAAAAGCCAGTCATGCACATGAAGATATTGCTGAAAAATCAGCAAATGAAGCGCCGACTGCAGCTCCAAGCAGCTTAGATTTTACTGCACCTGTGAGTACGCCAAATCAAACGGCTTCTTTTGACCAGTTACAGCACGAACTGACTTCAAATAAAACTGCAGAACCTGAAGCAGCTTTGAAATTTGACACCTCATCCTTAAATTTCAGCCCTGCTGCCGAACCTGAAGTCAAAGCAGAACCTGCGGCACTGGATTTTAATTTCTCACTCGATTCTGCACCAACAGAAGTAAAAACTGAAGCGCCTGCGATTACAGCTGAACCAAGTGCAAGCCCTGCAGAGAAAGTTAAACCGCTCGACTTCACGTTTGATTTAACACCAAGCCCAGCTGAAACCACAGTAGCACCAGAAACAGCAGCCCCAGAATCAACAATAAGTGAAGCTGCTGCAGTCGAAGCCCCAAGTCTAGACTTCAATTTTTCTACACCAGAAAGTGCACCTGCAGTTGAAGCAAAAGCTGAACCTGCAACGCCTGATTTTAATTTCACATTTGACAGTACGCCTGCTGCGGAAACCAATCTTCAACCTACAACTGAACCAGAAATCATTGCTGCACCAAGTATTGCACATGAACCTGCTGCAACCGTTGTCAGTACAGATGTTGATCTAAATGATCCATTGGTGAAATCATTCCCAGACTTATCTCAAGTAGATGAAATTCAGTTGAATTTAGACTTGGCGAACCAATATGTGGAATTGGGCGCTTATGATGCTGCGAAAGCTTTACTTAGCGAACAAGGCGCAAATTATTCTGCTGAACAACGCCAACGTGCCGATCAGTTACTGAATCAAATCGCTTCTTAATTCAAATCAGATTAAGATAAAGCAGTCATTCTTGGCTGCTTTTTTTATGATGAAAAAAATTGCGTTAATCTATATGGGCGGCACTTTTGGCTGTGTCGGTGAACCACTAAGCCCAATGCCTGCGGAGCAATTTCTGCCACGCTTGGCACAGGTCTTACCCCTAAATTTAGAGATTGAATGCTTTGTTGCCCCTGTCATTAAAGACAGTAGTGCCTGCACAGCCGCAGACTGGTTACAGCTCATTCAATATATTCAAAAATTACAACACGATGATTTTCAACATTTCGTTATTTTACATGGCACCGACACCCTCAGCTATGCCAGCGCAGTCTTGGCACGTTTTTTAGCGCAAAGTACCCATGTCATTCTCACGGGTAGCCAATATCCCTTACTCAATGCCCAAGGCACAGATACCCGTGAATTTAGTGATGCCTTGGACAACCTAAATTTTGCTTTACAACAGATTCATCAAGTGACTCAGGGAGTATATCTGGCCTTCCATCAGCAACTGATTCATGCCGCAACGGCACTGAAACAACACACCACCGAGTTAAATGCATTTACAGGTCAGTCCGCTTTGGTTTGCACGGAGAGCAAATCGCAGAATGAGCCAGCATTCAACATTAGCTCTCAACATATTGAAAAAGCCCAGCACTTTAACTGCCTGAACTGGATGTTACAGCCAATTGCCATTTCCGCTTTGGTCGATAATTTAAAAGCCTTACAGCAACAGCCCCCACACTGCCTGATTTTACAGAGTTATGGCACAGGCAATATGGCAATCAATGCCGAAGTGATTGAGTTAATTCAGGCCTTGCAAGCTCAACAATGTGCCGTCATTCTCACCACACAAGTCACTTTTGGTGGCATGCAACAACGCTATGCGATCAGCCAGTGGTTACAGGACAGTAAAATTTTAATCAGTGATTGCCAAAGTCACGCAGATCTTTATGCCAAAGCCTTAAAAATGTATTTACAATACGACAGCCTTGCACAGTGGTATGCGCATTGGCAGTCTTCAGTGTGATTTGAGGTGATTATGCAGCGTTTTGCAATCGGAATTGAGTTTTGTGGCATTCGGTATCGGGGTTGGCAAACCCAGCAAGCAGGCGTACCTAGTGTGCAGGAAACCATTGAAAAAGTTCTGAGCAAAATTGCCGATGAACCCATTATTTTACATGGTGCAGGACGTACCGATGCAGGCGTGCATGCAACCAATATGGTGGCACATTTTGATACGCATGCCATTCGCCCTGAACGCGGTTGGTTGATGGGTGCCAACAGCCAACTACCCAAAGACATTGCAATTCAATGGATTAAAACGATGGATATGGACTTCCATGCTCGTTTTAAGGCTCAGGCACGGCGTTATCGCTATGTCGTGTATAACAATCCACAACGCCCTGCCTTGCTGCACAAACAAGTCACTCACGCTTATTATCCCTTAGATGTCGATAAAATGATTGCGGCTGCGCAGAAATTTGAAGGGACACATAATTTTGAAAGCTTTCGTGCCGCAGCGTGTCAGTCCAATCAGCCTGTCCGTCATGTCAGCCATTGCCGCTTAATTCGTCACGGCAATTATTTAGTGTTAGATATTCAAGCCGATGGTTTTTTGCATCACATGGTTCGCAATATCATGGGTTGTCTATTGGAGATCGGGCAAGGTTTGTATGACATTGCACATATTGACCAAATTTTTGCAGCTCAAGACCGTAAAGCTGCAGGGATTACTGCCCCGCCAGATGGCTTGTATTTTATTCAGGCACATTATCCTGAACAGTATGATTTACCGAAAGTTCCTTTAGGGCCACATTGGTTAAACATGCCGGAATAATTTAATCCCTCCCTACCTCCCTTTTCCAAAGAGAGGAGCTCCATTTCGAGGCGTTAAAAACGAAAGTCCCCCCTTTGAAAAAGGGGGATTTAGGGAGGATTCTGTTTAGGAAAGGTTTTAAGTTTTCAAACTTAACGCTGTTTACGTTTTCTATATTCCACTGGAGTTTCATTGGTCCAGCGTTTAAAAGCACGATAAAAAGTACTTGGCTCTGAAAAACCCGTTAAGTACACAATCCGCTCCACGCTTTCATTGGTATTCGATAATAATCGTTTAGCCAAACGACATCGATAATCGGACAGAATTTGCTGAAAACTGGTATTGGCTTCGCTCAATTGGGTACGCAAACGGCGTGGCGTGATATTCAATTGCGCCGCTACTGTTTCCAATGTCGTTTCACCGCTTTCTAAAGTTGAACCAATGGCACGGCGTACTTCACCAACCAAGTCATAACGCGCCAGCTCCTGCAGCTTTTCCAATGCCAACTGTTCGTGTAATTGCAATAACTCAGGTTCTGCCTGCCATAGTGGATAATCCAAAATACTCGGATCAAAATACAAACGCGTTTCTTTCTGCCCCAAACTCACAGGACATTCAAAGACCCGAAAATATTCATCATCTGCAGCGCCATCACTGAAGTTAAAGTCGATATAAATAGGCTGAAAACGACCTTCAGTAATAAATTTAAAGAAGCGTAAAACACCCGACATGGCACATTCAGAAAAATGACGATTGACGATATTTTCCGACCACGGCTGCACGCCATTGGTTAAATAGCAGCGTCCATCTTCCACCACCAATTTGGCATCAAAAGCATCACTAATCAGGCGTTGATAAGCCAAAGCGCGTTTTAGGCCTTCACCAAAGTTTTCTGAAGAAATAAACAAATGTTCAATCACCTGCCCGCGATAAAGTGGCAAATGTTCCCCCAGATGTAAACCAATATCAGGGTCTTTACTGACTTCCTCAGCCGCAACCCAAAACGCATATTGTGCATTTAAAGGCGTACGCTCATTGGCTTCGACCTGATTTAAGGCCACACCTGCTTTTGTTAAAATATCTTCGGTTGGCAACCCCGCACGACGAATCGCTTGGTAGCCTAAACGCAATACAACCGATGCATCAGTTAGCTGACCCACGCAAAAACCTTCCTTGTATGTACTTCATTTATACTTAAAAAGATTGAAATTAGATTAACTGCGATTGACCGAACTGACAACCTACCCAAGCCCATTTTTACAGAAAAAGTATAAACCGATGATTCGCTTATTTTACTAACAGATGCGCTGTGTATAGGGTAAAGCATCTTGTTTTTTTCAGAAAAATTGCCTATAATTTGCGCCTTTCCAATTTGATACTCAGGTAGGCTATGGCCAATAAAGAGGAACTCATCGAGTTCGAAGGCGTTGTCACCGAAACGCTTCCTAATACTATGTTTCGTGTACGTTTAGAAAACGGTCATGAAGTGATTGCTCACATTTCTGGTAAAATGCGTAAACACTATATTCGTATTTTAACAGGCGACAGTGTGAAAGTTGAAATGACACCTTACGACTTAACCAAGGGTCGCATCACTTATCGCGCACGCTAAGTTTTAGAGTAAGCTAAAGCCACTTTCGGAGTGGCTTTTTTACGTTCACTTAAAAAAATTCTGTTTAGCCTTTAATTCGTCCCCGCCGCTTATCGAATCACCACATTCTTTTCTTGCATTGCCTTCTACAATAAAGTTTTGAGCAAGGGAGAAAAAGCATGTTATTTCGATCCTGCGTTGCTTGTATAACAGGTCTTTTTGCGCTCAGTTTAGTGGCGTGTAGTAGTAATCCACCGCATTCCACTTTAAACCGCGATGCGTATTTACAGCAATTTATTGGTCAATCTAGCCAATATATCCTGACCCATTTGCAATTAAGCCAAATTGGCTATCAACAGCTTGGTACAGCTCAAGCTACCCCTCAATTGCTACATTACCGTATCATTCGTCCTGTACGTGTTCCGATCCCTATGGCGCAGCATCCCACTACAGGTATTGGTGCTGTTCCGTTAAATATCGGTATCCCGAGTCATGAAAGTTACGATGTTGCACTGACTTGTGATTTGTATTTTCGCCTACAGCAGGGTATTGCTACCGCAGTGTATGTTTCGGGACAACGCTGTTAAGTCTCCTAGCTAAAACACTCTGAAAGTACAAAACCAATAAAAAAACGCAGCCCGAAGACTGCGTTTAATGATTTGATTTTGAGCTGTAAGCGATAGGTTAAATCGCTTAAATTTTTAGTTGAGTGCCGTAACGACTGCTTGACCCATTTCAACAGTACCAACTTTATTCATGCCTTCAGACATAATATCGGCAGTACGTAAACCTTGATCTAATACATTGCCTACTGCATCTTCAATGGCTTTTGCTGCCGCTTCTTCGCGGAAGGTGTAACGTAACATCATTGCCACAGAAAGAATGGTTGCCAATGGGTTTGCCAAGTTTTGACCTGCGATATCTGGCGCTGAACCATGGCAAGGCTCATACATACCTTTGCCATTTTCGTCTAAAGATGCAGATGGCAACATACCAATAGAACCTGTCAACATCGCCGCTTCATCAGACAAGATGTCACCAAACAAGTTACCTGTCACCAATACGTCAAATTGTTTTGGCGCGCGTACCAATTGCATCGCTGCGTTATCGACATACATGTGCGACAAGTTGATTTCTGGGTACTGTTCTGCATGTAACTGAGTCACGGTTTGCTTCCACAATTCAGTCACTTCCAGTACGTTGGCTTTATCCACCGAACATACTTTACCGCCACGCAATTTCGCCATTTCAAACGCTACTTTTGCAATGCGTTTGATTTCTGACTCAGCATATACGTCGGTATTAAAACCTTGTTTTTCACCATTTTCTAATTCACGGATACCACGTGGCTGACCGAAATAGATACCACCTGTCAATTCACGCACGATTAAGATATCTAAGCCTGATACGATTTCAGGTTTTAAGCTTGAAGCATCTGCCAATTGTGGATACAAAATTGCAGGACGTAAGTTCGCAAATAAATTGAGTTCTGAACGCAATTTTAATAAGCCACGCTCTGGACGGATTGAACGCTCAATGTTGTCCCATTTTGGACCACCAACTGCACCCAATAAAATTGCATCGGCTTTTTTCGCTTGCTCAGATGTCACTGCTGGGTACGGTTCGCCATGTGCATCAATTGCAGAACCACCCAATAAACCTTGTTCCCAAGTCAAACCCAAATTGAATTTTTCATTGACACGTGTCAGCACTTGTTCAGCAGCTTTCACAATTTCTGGACCAATGCCGTCACCAGCTAAAATCAAAATATGTTTTGACATGAGAGTTTCCATTGTTCATGACAGTCAAAGACTGTGGGATTAAATTTTTTGTTCTACAAACTCACCCAAGCCATTTAAGACATTGTAGGGTTTGCAAAAACGTCGAATGGTTTTGCTGTTTTGCACCAAATCTACACATAAAGGATCTGGCGCAGACACATTTAATAAGCTGCCTTTAGTACGACTTCGATCACGATACATTCTAAAGGTATATTTTTGCTTGGCATTAAACTTATGAATTACATGCAGTTTTTCTGCACGATCTTTAGAAATGGGATAAAAGCGAATCACCAATTCATGTTGTTTAGGCGGTACAGATAAATACAAGGCATTGGATTTATTTAAGGATGATTCCTGTAAACGTACCAAACCCTCCTGAATGGCAGCACGTGTAACACGATGTTTTTCTGCATCGACAATTGTGACCGTATTTAAACGCTCAAACTCACAATCATCTGTACCCGCACAGTAAATCAGTGCATTGGATTTGCTTTGTTCAGTTTCTTTCACCTGTTTAATGCGTGCTGTATTCCACGTTTGGCATGCGCTTAGCGTGGTGATACATAATCCAATGACAGCAAGCCGACCGAAAATTTTAGTCATTGTTCGCGCCCAACCTCACCTGTTAGATACAAAATATAAAAATTATTATGTGCCGATGTTAGCAAGAGTTAGGCAGCGATGCTATGACAAATTTCAGCGAATTTATGCCTGAATTTCGGCAAAAACCCATGGACGCGACTGCTTAGTTTTCTCTTCATAAGCACGAATGTCATCAGCTGCTTGTAATGTTAAGCCAATATCATCCAAACCATTCAATAAACAGTGTTTACGGAATGGATCTACTTCAAATTTAAATGCCGTACCGCTTGGTGTGCGTACTTCTTGCGCGTCTAAGTCGATGGTTAATTGATAGCCTTCAGTCGCCGCACACTCTTTAAATAATTGCTCGACCTGCTCTTCAGACAAGATCACAGGCAACATGCCGTTTTTAAAGCAGTTATTGAAGAAAATATCGGCAAAGCTTGGTGCAATAACGGTACGGAAACCATATTCATTCAATGCCCAAGGTGCGTGCTCACGGCTTGAACCACAACCAAAGTTGGCACGTGAAATTAAGATTGAAGCACCCTGATAACGCGGCTGATTCAATACAAACTCAGTATTAATCGGACGTTTTGAGTTGTCCTGACCCGGATAACCTTCATCTAAATAACGCAATTCATCAAATAAGTTATCGCCAAAACCTGTACGTTTGATAGATTTCAAAAACTGTTTTGGAATGATTAAGTCTGTATCGACATTGGCACGGTCTAATGGTGCAACGATACCTTGTTCAACGGTATATTTTTTCATGTTTAATTCTCACTGAATCCGTAACCTCTCCCTTGCCCTCTGCTATAGCGAGAGGGAACGCCATCTCTCTGAGAGAAGGCTGGGATGAAGGCATAACTTAGAATGAACGTACGTCTACAAAATGACCTGCGATTGCTGCCGCAGCTGCCATTGCTGGACTCACCAAATGGGTACGACCACCGTTACCTTGACGACCTTCAAAGTTACGGTTTGAAGTCGATGCACAGTGTTCACCCGGTTGCAATTTGTCTGCGTTCATTGCCAAGCACATTGAACAACCTGGTTCACGCCATTCAAAGCCTGCTTCTACAAACACTTTGTCTAAGCCTTCTTGTTCCGCTTGTTGCTTAACTAAACCAGAACCTGGAACCACCATCGCCTGTTTAATACTTGCTGCAACTTTACGACCTTTAATCACTTCAGCGGCTGCACGAATATCTTCAATACGCGAGTTGGTGCATGAGCCAATAAATACGCGGTCTAATTGAATATCTGCCAAAGACTGACCTGCAGTTAAGCCCATATATTGATAAGCACGCGTCCAGTCATTGCGCTGTACATCATCTTTCGCCTGCTCTAAAGTTGGTACGGCTTGTGATACTGGAATGACCATTTCAGGTGAAGTTCCCCAAGACACTTGCGGCTCAATTTCTTCGCCTTGTAATACCACTACGGTGTCAAAGTGCGCGCCTTCATCTGAGTGTAAAGTATTCCAGTAAGCAACTGCTGCATCCCATTGCTCGCCTTTTGGTGCATAGTTACGACCTTTCACGTATTCAATGGTTTTGTCATCCACAGCGACCATACCTACGCGCGCGCCTGCTTCAATCGCCATATTACATACTGTCATACGTCCTTCAATCGACATATCACGGAATACTTGACCACCAAACTCAATCGCGTGACCTGTACCGCCTGCAGTACCAATTTTACCAATGATCGCTAAAACGACATCTTTCGGTGTAACACCTTGACCTAATTTGCCATCTACACGCACTAGCATGTTTTTCATTTTCTTTTGAACTAAGCATTGGGTTGCTAATACGTGTTCAACTTCAGACGTCCCAATACCATGCGCTAAACACCCAAATGCACCGTGAGTCGCTGTATGTGAGTCACCACAAACTACGGTCATACCTGGCAAAGTTAAGCCCTGCTCAGGCCCAACCACGTGCGCAATCCCCTGACGGATGTCGTTGATGTCAAACTGCACCACGTTAAAGGTTTTACAGTTGTCATCTAAAGTTTGTACCTGAATACGTGAAGTATCATCTTCAATACCTGCAATACCGTCCGCACGTTCTTTTTTAGACGTTGGTACGTTATGGTCAGGCGTTGCCACGTTGGCACTTAAACGCCACGGCTTACGTCCTGCAAGTTGCAAACCTTCAAAGGCTTGTGGAGAAGTCACTTCATGCAATAAATGACGGTCGATATACAATAAAGCCGAGCCATCATCACGTTGAGTGACCAAGTGATCATCCCACAATTTGTCGTACAAAGTTTTTGCAGCTGGATTTTGTGCTTGTTGGTTTTCGCCTGCCATGTCAGATCTACTCCACTGGACTGGGTAATTTTTTCATTAATTTGATTATAACCGCGAATTTGTATAAATCTAATTTATCATTTTTATTAATTTAAAAACTTTTAGGAATTATTTAGTTGTTTCTAGCAAAATAATTTTTATCCACTGGAGCGTAAAACCTCGTGGTTCAGCACGAGGATATAAGCGACTGGAGTAAACCATATGAACGACACGAAATGTCGTTTTAAATTTTTGTAATATAGTCACTATTAAGAAAAATACTGTTAAAATAATTGGATGAAGACACTCAAATTACGCATAAAAGACAAACATTGCAAGGTGCTAAATCAGTTAGCATCCGAAGTAAATTTTGTCTGGAATTATG
>NZ_VPBU01000018.1:0-64040 GCF_013418565.1 Acinetobacter sp. YH12135 | reverse complement strand
TTAGCAACAGGAGGTGTTGCTGAATATATATCCATGTTCATGGATTAAGTCCCCACTTGTTTTTAGGTGGGAACTAAATTAAGGCTTATAGGATCGCTTGGTAAGGCTGTGTTAGCCGGATGCTTACCAAAAGCTCAAACATGATAGACAAAAAAATGCCACCCGAAGGTGGCATTTTTTATCATCACTGATTTATTCTTCATCTTGCTTAGGTGCTGCAGGAGGTAAATCTTTTACCGCTTCTGCAATCAAACCAAACATATAGTTACCATAGGCATTGGTTTTATCGTAGTGAAAACGCAAACGCGGGGTAATACGTGTCTTAATACGACGGCTTAACTCATGGCGCAAGAAGCCTGATGCTTTATTCAACACATCCAAGGTTTCTTTATTTGCCGTTTCGCTTTGCTCATCGCCTAATTCACGTCCCATGACGGTCACGTACACTTCCGCATATCCTAAGTCTGGGCTCACCTTCACTGCAGAGATGGTCACAAGACCACCTAAGCGTGGATCTTTCAGCTCTTGGCGAATCAGTTCTGACAGCTCACGCTGTACTGTATCCGCCATACGCTTCAGACGTTGACTACCCGCCATTAAAGACTCCGTTTAATCAATTGAACATCGTACACTTCAATCTTATCAAGTGGTTTGATGTCTTTATAGCCTTTTACTGCAAGACCACATTCCATACCTGCGCGAACTTCTTCCACCACGTCTTTATAACGACGAAGTGACTCAAGCTCACCTTGGAATACCACCACATCATCACGTAATACGCGAATTGGTTTGTTACGGTGAAGTACGCCTTCAAGTACCATACAACCTGCAGCTGCACCGAACTTACTTGAGTGGAACACTTCACGCACTTCTGCAACACCCAAAATAGTTTCACGGTGTTCAGGTGCAAGCTTACCGCTCATCGCATCTTTCACATCATCAATTAATTGATAGATGATGCTGTAGTAACGAATGTCAATACCATCCGCATCGGCTTTTTGACGCGCAGTATTGTCAGCACGTACGTTAAAGCCCAGTAATACGGCCTCTGAAGATTCTGCAAGCGTAACGTCAGACTCGGTGATCGCACCTACGCCTGAACCAATCACACGTACACGTACTTCATCGGTAGACAACTCACCCAATGCAACAATCAAGGCTTCCAAAGTACCACGTACATCGGTCTTCAATACCACATTGACAAATGGAACGTCTTTTTTGCCCATTGATGCCATGATGTTTTCAAGACGCATCGCGCTTTGACGCTCTAGACGTTTTTGACGCTCACGATCCATACGCGCATCGGCAACTTCACGTGCTTTCTTCTCGTCATTTACAACAAGAACTTCGTCACCTGCCATTGGCGCTTCAGGTAAACCTAAAATTTCAACTGGAATTGAAGGACCTGCAGATTTAATACGCTTACCGTTTTCATCAGTCATGGCACGTACGCGACCATAAGATGAACCTGCAAGTACCAAGTCACCTACATTCAAAGTACCGTTTTGTACCAGAATTGACGTCACTGCACCGCGACCTTTATCTACACGCGCTTCAATCACCACACCTTGCGCTGCACCTTCTTCAGATGCTTTCAATTCCATCATTTCTGCTTGAATTGAAATTAAGTCAAGAAGTTCATCAATACCTTGACCTGAATGCGCCGAAACCATTGCAACAGGTACGTCACCGCCCCATTGTTCAGGTACGATTTCTTTGGTGGTCAATTCATTCAATACGCGGTCTGGATCAGCCGATTCTTTGTCCATTTTGTTAATGGCAACAATAATTGGCGTACCCGCTGCACGCGCATGGTCAATGGCTTCTGCAGTTTGTGGCATCACACCATCATCTGCCGCAACGACCAATACCACGATATCTGTCGCTTTCGCACCACGTGAACGCATTGCAGTAAACGCTGCGTGTCCCGGTGTATCTAAGAAGGTGATAATGCCTTTATCGGTTTGTACGTGGTATGCACCAATGTGCTGGGTAATACCACCCGCTTCGCCTGCAGCCACTTTGGCACGACGAATACGGTCAAGTAATGATGTCTTACCATGGTCAACGTGACCCATGATGGTCACCACTGGTGGACGTGTCGTTTGAACACCACGTGCCTCTTCAGCAGCTTCAAGTAAGTTATCTTCAGCTTGCGTATCCGATACTAGAACTGGGTTGTGGCCCATTTCCTCAACTACAAGTGCTGCAACTTCTTGCTCAATCGCTTGGTTTTGCGTAACTAACTCACCCATTTTCATGAGTGATTTAATCACTTCGCGTACTTTAACTGCCATTTTTGCAGCCAAGTCCGCAACCACAATCGTTGCACCAATTTCAACATCATAAACTTGTTTTTTAACTGGTTTTTCAAAGCCGTGCTTGTTGGCTTGGCTCGTTTTCAAACCGCGTTTATGTGAGTTTTGGCTGAAAGATTGCTCTTCCTGACCGCGACGACCACCTTTTTTCGGTGAACGTGTATTGGTGGTACTGGTACCACGCTTGATTTCACGGTCTTCTTTGGCAAATGAATCTTCATAAGCCTGACCCACAAGACCAGCCGCCAATGGAGAATCATCTACCACACGAATGGTAGCGGTTGCATCTTCATTTGAGTATTTAGATGCCATCTGACGCATTTGCTCAAGCGTACGTTGCTGCGCTTCTTCAGCAGCTTTACGACGTGCTGCTTCTTCAGTCGCTTTCAACTGAGCTGCTTGCGCTTCACGCGCTTTCTTTTGCTCAGGTGTTTCAGTGGCTTTCACTGCTTGCTTCACAATTGGCTTGTTGGTTGACTTACGTTTCACCACAACCGCAGCTTTCGCAACTTCTTGCTTGGCTGTTTCTTGCTTCGCTGCTGCACGCATTGCATCTAAAGCTTGTTTCGCTTTTGCGGCACCTGCTTGAGGCGCGTCTGCTTTCGCTTTGCTCTTTTCTGCCACGTCACGTGCTTGCTGTTCTGCTTGCGCTTTTTCAGCTGCTTCCGCCTGTGCTTTTGCCAGTGCTTCCGCTTTAATCTGTTCAGGATCAGGCTTTACAAATGTATGCTTCTTACGAACTTCTACATTAATCGTTTTCGCTTTGCCCGAAGTACTTGCCACTTTAGCGGTACTGGTGGTTTTACGTTTCAACGTGATTTGTCCTGCATTACCCTCTTGACCGTGAACCTTTTTTAAATGGTTCACTAGGGTACTTTGTTGTTCAGTGGAAATAATATCGTCAGCGTTACGCTGTGGTAAACCTGCGTCACGAACCTGTTCCAGGAGTTTCTCAACTGGACGACCTACACTGAGCGCTAACTCTTTAATCGACTTGTCCGTCATATATTACCTCCTAGTTAAACCATGATTCGCGCGCTTTCATAATCAATTGACCCGCTTTATCTGTACCTAGACCTTCAATATCTTCGATATCGTCAGTCGCTTGGTCAGCTAAATCATCAACTGTGATGACACCACGAGCGGCAAGCGCATAAGCGATCTCTTGTGTCATGCCTTCCATTGCTAGAAGTTCTGCACTCGGATCTTGGATATTTTCTTGCTGTTGCAATGCGTCTGCCAATGCCACTTCTTTGGCACGACCTTGTAACATTTCAACAATTTCTTCATCTAAATCAATTTCGTCAAATGTTTCCGCAGGAACATACGCAATTTCTTCTAATGAAGTGAAGCCCATTTCTACCAATGCCATCGCCAAATCTTCAGCAATGTCTAGACGTGAAACAAACAAGTCTAAGTATTGTTGCGCTTCATTTTGCTGACGTGCGTGATACTCTTCTTCAAGCATCATGTTCAGCTTATAACCTGTGAGTTCAGAGGCTAAACGTACGTTTTGACCTTGTGAACCAATTGCACGTGCCAACTGATCGCTGGTTGCGAAAATAATGTCGGCAGTACGTTCTTCTTCATCAATCACAATACCCGATACATCGGCTGGCTCTAAAGCACTGGCGATATATTGTGCTGGATCATCAGACCACACCACAACATCAATACGCTCACCATTTAACTCTTGCTGTACCGCTTGGATACGTGTACCACGCATACCAATACATGCACCTACAGGGTCAATACGATGGTCGTTGGTTTTTACTGCAATTTTTGCACGTACACCCGGCTGACGCGCTGCTGCTTTAATTTCGATGATTTCTTCAGAAATTTCTGGAATTTCTTTTTTCATCAATGCAATCAGCATTTCAGGCTTGGCACGTGACAACAACAATTGTGCACCACGACCTTCACGGTTCACGCTGTACAAAATTGCATTCACACGCTGCTTAGGACGCAAAATTTCTTTGGCAATCATTTCTTCACGCGCCAAATATGCTTCTGCATTGTCGCCCAAATCAATAATAAAGCCATCTTTGGTTTGCTTTTTCACTTCACCGTAAATCAGCTCGCCTACTTTGGCTTCATAAGCATCTGCAACCAATGCGCGTTCTGCTTCACGAATTTTTTGCACAATCACTTGCTTGGCAATTTGCGCAGCAATACGACCGAAGTCAATTGACTCAACTTCAAGTTCGCGAATATCGCCAATTGACCACTTTGCAGGGTCTACATCAGAAATTGCATCTTGGCATGCAGGCATTTCATGATCTTCATCTGCCACCACTTCCCACTGACGGAAAGTGCTGTAGTCACCTGTTTTACGATCAATTTCCACACGTAAACGTGCTTCTTCTGAGTTTGTGCCTTCGTAGAATTTCTTTTTCGTCGCAGCAACAAGAGCCTGTTCAAGCGCCTCAAAAATTGCCTCACGACTTACACCTTTTTCGTTACTAACCGTTTCAACGACGGTAAGAATTTCACGTGCCATAAGTCACCTATTCGTTCAGATTCTTATTAATTTGATTAATCTTGGTAAATCAGGTTTGCTTTATCAATATTGTGACTGTCAATCTCCAATACCTGCTGTTTTTCCACTTCGACCTGAATGGTTTCATTTTCCAGATCTACAGCAACCAATTTCGCTTGAAATTTACGACGGTTTTCTACAGCACTGATTAAACGTAACGCAATGGTTTGCCCAATATATGCAGGCAATTGCTCTAATTGGAAAAATGGACGATCCCAACCCGGAGAGGATACTTCAAGTGCATATTCACCTGAAATTGGATCATGCACATCAAGCATTGCACCAACTTGCTGGGTTACACGTACACAATCTTGCACACCAATACCACGACCTTGCTCTAATTCGCCATCTTCATTTAAGACAGGTTCTGCATTTTCATCGACAGCTTTATCGATATAAATACGTAACAAAGAACGCTTACCTTGTGGAATAAACTCGATTCCCCAAAGATCCACATCACATGCTTGCACTGCTGGCGCAATTAAGTCCTGAAGTGCTTGAGTTTTATTTGATAGCTTCATTTACTCTCGTCATTCTGCTGCGGTTCAATGGTCTTATTTGACCACTACACATTCATACAAACTATAGTAGTAGTGAAACATGACACTTTGACTTTAGGCCGCGCACGGCTTGTATCGACACTACACGATAGCCAATAAAAAAGGGCGTAATCGCCCCTATTCTTGCACAGTAAAACCAATATCCACTGTGCAAAAAGGCCCACCTAGTTGTGAGCCTCTTTAGAAACTTGGTTGCGGGGATTAGACTAAATCTAACCATCTTTGCTAGTTTATTATGCTGAATTCAATCAACTAAAACTAACGTACCACACCATTAGAAACTTGGTAGCGGGAGCTGGATTTGAACCAACGACCTTCGGGTTATGAGCCCGACGAGCTACCAGACTGCTCCATCCCGCATCAACGTGCAAAAATTATATACAAATATGAATAAGTTTTCAATCAAACTTAGCATTTTTGCCTGACTTAAGTTGCACCTTAGTCAGTATAAAGCGTAAAACTCATATTAGAGCATAATCACACTTTTAAAATATTGGTAGCGGGAGCTGGATTTGAACCAACGACCTTCGGGTTATGAGCCCGACGAGCTACCAGACTGCTCCATCCCGCAACAACATGTAAATACTTATCTCAACCTAAAATAATTTAAGTTGCCTACGCTTAATTCACGATAAGCTTAGGATTGATTGGTAGCGGGAGCTGGATTTGAACCAACGACCTTCGGGTTATGAGCCCGACGAGCTACCAGACTGCTCCATCCCGCATCAACAGATTTGCTGCTTAACACCAACTTATGTTTTCTGGATTATAAGTTGGTGCGGAAGGGGGGACTTGAACCCCCACGCCCGAAAGCACTACCACCTCAAGGTAGCGTGTCTACCAATTCCACCACCACCGCAGCTGTGACGCATTCTAGTCGCATCATGCGAAAAAAGAAAGTGCTAAATAAAATTATTCAGCGCTTTTAGGCGCAGTTGGTGAAGTTTCAGGCGATACTGGCTGTGCAGGTGCAGTCGTTTGTACAGTCTGCAAACTATATGCACCTGTGGTTTGTTTCTTGGCAAACACCGCTAAAGTTAAACTGGTTGCAAAAAACAATGCTGTTAAAATTGCCGTTAAACGGGTTAAAAAGTTACCTGAGCCTGACGCACCAAATACGGTTGCCGCACCACCGCCACCAAAAGAAGCGCCTGCATCTGCACCTTTACCATGCTGAACCAAAATTAGTCCAATCATTAAAATGGCTAAGATAATATGTACTACCAGCACAAATGTTTGCATGCTGAACTCCTCATTATTGTGTATTTGCAAAGGCTTGCGCAATTTGATGGAACGATGCCGCATTTAAGGATGCACCACCGACCAAAGCACCATTAATGTCTGGGCAGGCTGCTAACTCTACGGCATTTTCTGGTTTTACACTACCACCATATAAAATCGGTAGAGTCACCGCATAAGCGGTGATTTGGCTTAAACCTTCACGGATTTTTGCATGCATGGTTTGCGCATCTTCAGGTGATGCGGTCTTGCCTGTACCAATTGCCCAAATAGGTTCATACGCAATCACTATCTGTTGCCATTGCTCAGCGTCAACCACAGCAGCAATATCACAAATTTGTTGCAAAACAACTTGCTCTGCCTGACCGCTTTCACGTTGTTGCAGACTTTCACCCACACAATAAATAACTGTCAAACCTGCCTGCAAGGCATTTTTAACTTTTTCATTCAAAATGCTTGGTGTGTCTGCAAAAAGTTCACGACGTTCTGAATGCCCAACCAATACATAATCAATTTGACTGTCTTTTAGCAATTCTGCACTGACTTCGCCTGTATATGCACCCAAACCCGCAATACGGGAAAGGTCTTGTGCAACGGTATAGACAGGACGTACTGCTTCGCTCAATGCAGCTTGAATTTGAGTTAAAGCCAAAGTGACAGGTGCAATCCCCAAATGACACTTTTCAGCCTCTACAGGGCTGTCTTGTAATAATGTTTTAAATTCAGAAATAAGTTGCTGAGCATCGGCATGTATCGGATTCATCTTCCAATTGCCAACCACCCAAGGCTTAATCGTCGTAGCCGACATAGAATAACCTGCAAAAACAATTCATTTAATCGCGCACATTCTACACGCAAATCACATTTCTGCTGAGTTTTTTGTACAAGCTTTGCATCAAACTGCTGCATGAAGTATCTTTTCATGGCAGGACTTACAATTTTTTTAGCAGATTAATGTAACTGGTTCATGCTTTTAGGCGATACTTAGGTGGTGACAGCACTTTCAGATATGGTATTTTTGTGCAACAAAAGTATAATTTTAAGATACCAATTATAAACAATCTTGATTTTGAGGACGTTGGGGAATGTCAGTACAACAAGCTACACCTAGATTTACAGGTTTTATTCGACGCTTGGTCGAAGATGGGCTCGTTTCTGCTGAAAATATGCAAACCGCCATTATGGCTGCTCATAAAGAAAAAGTAGATATTGTTCCCTACCTGATTCAACAGCATAAGATTGCCCCTGCACAAATTGCAGAGAAAATTTCCAGCGAATTTGGCGAACCTATTTTTGATTTAAGCGTATATGACTCTGCGCTCATCGTGCGTGAAGGCATTGATGAAAAGCTTTTCAGCAAATATAACCTTTTACCTATTTTTAAGCGTAATCACCTGCTTTACGTTGCGACCAGTAACCCGACCAATATCGAAGCAATGGATGCCATTCGTTTCAACAGTAAAATGAATATTGAAGCCATTGTGGTCGAACACGATAAATTGGTAAAACTGATTGAACAAAACTTTGCGAGTGAGTCTGCTTTTGAATTTGAAGATGATGACTTCGATCTCAACTTTGAAGATGGTAACAGCGAACCAGAACAAGCTGCAGAAGATGAACCGCAGGGTGATGAATCCCCAATTGTTAAATACATCAACAAATTACTGATTGATGCAATTCGCATGGGTGCTTCGGACTTACACTTTGAACCGTATGAAAAAACCTATCGAGTGCGTTACCGTGTCGATGGTGTATTACGTCAAATTGCCACCCCACCCTTACAGTTAGCTAACCGCTTGGCATCACGTTTAAAAGTGATGTCCCAAATGGACATTTCTGAAAAGCGTGTCCCGCAAGATGGTCGTATTAAATTAAAACTATCTAAAAATAAATCCATCGACTTCCGTGTGAACTCGTTGCCAACATTGTTCGGTGAAAAAATCGTACTGCGTATTCTTGACCCATCTAGCGCGATGCTTGGGATTGACGCTTTGGGCTATGAACCAGAACAAAAAGAATTGTTCATGGAAGCCTTAGAAAAACCGCAAGGCATGTTACTGATTACAGGTCCAACGGGTTCGGGTAAAACGGTATCGCTATATACAGGCTTAAATATCTTAAACAGAGAAGATACCAACATTTCCACTGCCGAAGACCCTGTGGAAATTAACTTAGAAGGCATCAACCAGGTTAACGTCAACAATAAAGTGGGCTTAACCTTCGCTGCCGCTCTGAAATCTTTCTTACGTCAAGACCCTGATATTGTCATGGTGGGTGAGATTCGTGACCTTGAAACTGCAGAAATTGCAATTAAAGCAGCCCAAACAGGTCACATGGTTTTATCTACCCTCCACACCAACAGTGCGCCAGAAACTTTAACGCGTTTACGCAATATGGGCGTTCCTTCCTTTAACATCGCAACTTCGGTAAACCTCGTCATTGCACAGCGTTTGGCACGACGCCTATGCCCGCATTGCAAAGCTCCTTCCGATATTCCAAAACAAAGCTTATTGGAAATGGGCTTTACTGAAGCCGATTTGAGCAATCCAGAATTTCAGGTCTATCAACCTGTAGGCTGTTCTGAATGCCGTGAAGGTTATAAAGGACGTGTTGGTGTTTATGAAGTGATGAAAGTCACACCAGAAATTTCTAGAATTATTATGGAGGATGGTAATGCCATCCAAATTGCTGATGCGTCAGCAAAATCGGGGTTTAACAATCTGCGTCGTTCGGGGTTACTTAAGGTCATGCAGGGGGTGACTTCATTGCAAGAAGTCAATCGTGTGACCAGTGAATAGTTGTAAAATTTAAAATAAGGATAAATACGCATGGCTGTCAAAAAAGCACAGATGATGCCCACCTTCGTTTATGAAGGGATTGACCGCAAAGGGGCTAAGTTAAAAGGGGAAATTCCAGCGCGTAATATGGCCTTGGCAAAGGTCACATTGCGTAAACAAGGGATTACCATCAAGACGATTCGCCAAAAGAAAAAGAATATTCTTGAAGGCTTAATGAAAAAACGGGTGTCGACCTTAGACATCACTATTTTCACGCGTCAGCTTGCCACTATGATGAAAGCAGGTGTGCCTTTGGTACAAAGCTTTGAGATTGTTGCCGAAGGTCTTGAAAACCCCGCCATGCGTGAAGTGGTTTTAGGCATTAAAGGTGAAGTGGAAGGCGGGAATACCTTTGCTGGCGCATTGCGTAAATATCCTCAATATTTTGACAACCTATTTTGTTCTTTGGTCGAATCTGGTGAACAATCGGGTGCCCTAGAAACCATGCTAGATCGTGTCGCGATCTATAAAGAAAAGAGTGAGTTACTCAAACAAAAAATTAAAAAAGCCATGAAATACCCTGCAACGGTCATTGTGGTGGCCGTGATTGTGACCATTATTTTGATGGTGAAAGTCGTACCTGTGTTTGAAGAGTTGTTTAGCTCTTTTGGTGCGGACTTGCCTGCCTTCACTAAAATGGTGGTGAACATGTCACAATGGATGCAGAAATACTGGTTTATTCTGATTATTGTGATTGGGGTCATCATTGCAGGTTTCTTGGAAACTAAAAAACGCAGTAAAAAATTCCGTGACTTCTTAGACAAAGCGGCACTGAAAGCGCCTATTTTTGGTGACTTGGTCTATAAAGCGATTATTGCACGTTATAGCCGTACTTTAGCCACTACTTTTGCTGCTGGTGTACCCTTAATTGATGCCTTGGAATCTACCGCTGGGGCAACCAATAATGTGGTCTATGAAGAAGCCGTGATGAAAATTCGTGATGATGTTGCGACAGGTCAACAGCTACAATTCGCCATGCGTGTCACCAATAAATTCCCGTCTATGGCAGTGCAAATGGTAGCCATTGGTGAAGAATCAGGTGCGCTAGATGCCATGCTAGATAAAGTCGCAACCCACTATGAAAACGAAGTCGACAACGCAGTAGATGGCTTAACCTCAATGATGGAGCCGTTGATTATGTCTGTCTTGGGTATTTTAGTGGGTGGTTTAGTTGTCGCCATGTACCTTCCAATCTTCCAAATGGGTTCTGTGGTTTAATGCAAGAATTAATCGCGTACTTTATCCAAAATCCAACTGCGCTCTATATCGCAGTTGGACTTTTTAGTTTATGTATTGGCAGTTTTTTGAATGTGGTGATTTACCGCACCCCAAAAATGATGGAACAGGAGTGGCGTAATGACTGCCAAATGTTATTACATCCTGAACAAGCCATTATTGATGAAAGTAAAATCACCCTGAGCAAACCTGCATCGACCTGCCCCAAATGTCACAACCCAATTCGTTGGTATCAAAATATTCCTGTGCTGAGTTGGTTGGTATTACGCGGTAAATGTGGCAACTGCCAAAACCTGATCAGCGTACGTTATCCAATGATTGAAGTATTAACCGCTGTTTGCGCCCTGATTGTGCTTGCGGTATTTGGCCCAACTGTACAAATGCTGTTTGGTTTGCTGCTCACTTATACCTTGATTGCACTCACCTTCATTGATTTTGATACACAACTCTTGCCAGACCGTTACACCCTGCCTTTGGCTGCACTGGGTTTGGCAGTCAACAGCTATGCCATCTATACCTCACCGACATCGGCAATTTGGGGTTATGTAATTGGCTTCCTATGTCTATGGGTGGTGTATTACCTGTTTAAAATAGTCACAGGCAAAGAAGGCATGGGCTATGGTGACTTCAAGCTCCTTGCCGCTTTAGGTGCATGGATGGGGCCGATGATGTTACCCCTGATTGTGCTGCTATCGTCCTTAGTTGGGGCGATTATTGGCATTATTCTGTTAAAAGTGCGTAAAGAAAACCAACCCTTTGCATTTGGTCCGTATATCGCCATTGCGGGCTGGATTGCCTTTTTATGGGGCGAGCAAATCATGAAAGTATATTTGGGACAATAAGGACAGCACATGCGTTTTGTTTTGGGTCTAACAGGAGGAATTGGCAGTGGCAAGTCTGCAGCCAGTGCGTGGTTCGAGACCCAAGGCATTGTTGTGGTCGATGCGGATGTTGTTGCACGTGAAGTGGTTGAAAAAGGACAGCCTACCTTAAAGCAAATTCAACAACACTTTGGCGATTGGGTTTTACTTGAAAATGGCGAACTAGATCGTCGCGCATTACGTGAACACATTTTCAAAGAACCAAGTGCACGACAAGCACTTGAAAAAATCACCCACCCTGCAATTCGTGAATCGATTATTCAACAATTAGATACTGCCGACAGTCCCTATGTGGTTTTGGTTTCACCACTCTTGTTTGAAACCAATCAACATCAATTGACCCGACATACATTATTGATTGATGCTACTGAAGCCCTACAAATTCACCGTGCTTCACAACGTGATGGTCAAACGGTTGAGCAAATTCATAAAATTATTCAAGCACAAATGCCACGTGCTGAAAAACAACGCCTAGCCGATGACATTGTGCTAAATGATGGGCATTTAGATCATTTGTATAGCAAACTTGAAGTATTGCATCAGCAGTATTTAAAGCGAGCGATGCAGTAAGCAAATTAATCTGACTGTTGTTTTTGCTGTTCAAGTTGAGCTTTTAAGCTGTCAGGTCGGGCCCACCAACGCCAAGGTTGCAAAGCACCAATCCCCATACCCACCAAGCCACATAAAATTGCTAAACTCAAAGGTTCACCCAATAAAGGGACAGCAAGAATCGCAGCGATAAACGGCGCCAAGGTCACAATACTGCCAGTTTTAAATGCTCCCAAACGCTTAATTGCCTCGACATAGCTAAGTGTTGCGATGATCACCACAAACACTCCATGAAAAATAGTTTGCAGCAATAAATGAATCGGTTCAGGTGTGCTGAGTTGTTTCGGGAAAAACAGTACGTAAATCGGGACATAGACGATTGCCGACCAAATTGCGACACCCGCCATAGCATGCCAAGCGGAAAGCTTCCATTGTCTTAATAAAACCGTAAACACACCCCACCAAATAGCGCTGATAAAAAACAGTCCATCCCCAAGTCCAAAGGCAACACCTGTTTCTTGATACATCAGCGCACTCATACCCGCAATGGCGGTCAGCATAATTACAATACTGATCCATGTATGGCGGTCAAAAGGCACTCGAAATAACATCCAAGCAGCAATGGCGGTACAAACAGGAATACAGCCATTCAAAAAAATGGCAGCATGCGCAGCAGGTACATAATGAAAAGCACTATACGCAGTCAGGCAATAGCCCACTCCACCAATCATTGCCAAAATAAAAGGCTCTTTTTTCCATAAAAATGCCGTATCTTTTTTCCAGATAAGAATCGGCATTAAAATACAAAAAGCCAAAGCAAAGCGTAAGGCGGTAATATCCCAAGCACTGATCTGCCATTGTGCATTCAGCCGAGCAGTTAGGGTAAAACCACCCCAAATGCACATGGTAACAAACACCAAGGCATAACCTTGCTTTTGGGGAGACAGACGAATCACAGTGTTGAAGACATCAATAGAATAGCAAATACAAAATCAGCAATTAAGCCTGACGCTGACGGCAAGCTTCATACAAGGCCATGCCTGTTGCAACACTAACATTCAGACTTTGTAGCTTTCCTGCCATTGGAATAAATACGGTTTGATCACATTGTGACTGCGTAATTGGGCGTAAACCTGTATCTTCTGCGCCCATCACCACGCATACTGCTGTACCTTTAAAATCAAATTGCTGAATTGGTAAAGCTTTTTCATCCAGCATTGTACCCACCACGCGCACATTAAACTCTTGTTTCAAATGCGCCAAAGTACGTGCTAAATTAGTGACTTGAATAAATTTGACTTTTTCTGCACCACCTGCAGCCACTTTACGTGCGGTTGGGGTTAAACTTGCTGAACGATCACGCGGCACAATCACAGCAGCAACACCCATGGCAGCAGCAGTACGAATACACGCGCCTAAATTATGCGGGTCAGTGACTTGGTCTAGCGCCAAAAGTAAAGGCTTACTATCGGCCTGCAACAAGGTGTCCAAGTCTTTTTCATTCAGGGTTGGATGGGGGCGCACTGCAGCCACCACTCCTTGGTGAAAAGGCAAACCTGCCAGTTTTTCCAAGCTGTCACGGCTGGCTTTTTGCACACTAATGCCAAATGGTTCGGCAAGTTCTAAAATCTTTTGTAAACGCTGATCATCACGCCCTTTTAAGGTAAAAAGAGTTAAGACGCGCTCTGGCTCAAGCTCCAATAATGACTCCACCGAGTGAACGCCATAATAATATTCAGGTTTTGCCATGAACGACCTCTAATTAATGCACCAATAAACCAGCGAAAACGAAAAATCCTGCAAAGCTGACTTTACAGGATTTCAATAAGATCTAGTTTAACCGATTCGGGTGAAAATTTCTTGATTCAATTCCGCTTGATTGGGTGCTCAAGCAGGAGAAAAATGAAATCTTAATTCAATACCCTATTATCGGCTGATTAGCCTTCTAAGTGGCACACGTAATCGAGCACTTCATCGGTTTCGATGCTGAAACGGCTATTGCCAGGCACATAGAACGATTGACCCGCGCGGAATAATTCACTTTCCTCGCTATCGGCAATTTTGACACGACATTCACCTGAAATAATTTCCATACGTTCAGGTACATGCGTTTCGAAAGTCAAGGCTTGTTCAGTCGGTAAAATTACCCCTAAGGTTTTTTTGGTACCGTCTTCAAATTGCACCGTGTGACTGATGCATTGCCCACCAAAATAGACATTCGACTTTTTCACAACTGATACATGATCAAACTGAGCTGACATGCGTATTCTCCAGGTAACGCGTTTTTATATTTTTGACTGATGTAGTTTAATTCTGTCCTCAGAACTAATCAATCTGTGTTTACAGTGGGCTTTGCGTAAATTGAACAATGTTTCAATACGCAGCATGCAACACGCTGACAGCACAGTCTAAGCCAATGCCAGAGGCATGCAAAGTACTCTGCTCTAGATTCTTCCCCACTAAAGTGCTAAATCTGAATGTGAAACAGATCACGAATAGTATCTATATCGTTTAAGTTCCACCATATCAAGCAGCACCGAAAACTCCCCAAGTGAATATACTGCAATTTAATGACCATCCAATGAAATGATCAAATGATCATGTGTTTTATATATGATGCTTATCGGGTACATTTTTTGTTGTTTGCGCTGCAATTTAAGCTAGAATTAAATAGAAGAAAATAACAGCCTTGTTATGGCATTTCCAAAACTTGACTCTCTTTCACTGACACTTTTCGCAGCTTGGATGCGTTTATGCTGACTCATTTAACACTGATTAACTTTGCCCTTGCCGACCACTTAGCACTGGATATTGAAACAGGTTTTAACGTTCTGACAGGGGAAACAGGTGCAGGTAAATCCTTACTTTTAGATGCGCTCTCTGCCTGTTTAGGTGAACGTACCGATACCAATTATGTACGTTTTGGCTCAGATAAAGCCGATGTGACCGCGAGTTTCAGTTATCAGGACAATAGCCCTGAAGCACAATGGCTAAAAGAACATGAATTAGATGATGAGTCTGGTGAAATCCATTTACGTCGGGTAATTTTTGCCACAGGGCGCAGCAAAGCATGGATTAATGGTCGTCCAAGCAGTTTGGCAGAGCTGAAAGAAATTGGACGCTTACTGGTACAGTTATACAGTCAGCACAGTCAGCAACAATTGCTCGAACCGCCTTATCCAAAACACTGGCTTGATCGTTATTATAATTTTTATGCCCCTGCCCAAGCAGTACGTGATGCTTACAGTACATGGCAAAAAAATATCCGACAGCATCAGGCAGCGCTGGATGCACAGGCAACCCGCAAGCAACGCATCGAAACCCTGAACTTACAGCTCGAAGAACTCGAAGAACTGGTACAAATCGATTATAAGGAGATTGAACAAGAGTTTGATCGCCTAAGCCATCATGAACATATCATGCAGGATTGCAGTTATAGCTTAAATGCCTTGGATGAAGCCGAGCAAAACATCACTCAGGAAATTGCTTCAATTATTCGCCGCTTGGAATCGCATGCGGGGCGCAGTGAGCAATTATCGGAAATTTATAATTCATTGTTAAATGCGCAAAGTGAATTAGATGATGCGACAGCCAATTTACGTCAGTTTATTGATCGTCAAAGCTTTGATCCAGAGCGCATGGAAGAACTGAATCAGAAGCTGGAAGTTTTTCATCGTTTGGCACGTAAATACCGCACTCAGCCTGAACTACTGAAACAAGAGTTCGATACTTGGCAAGCCGAACTCACGGCTTTACATGAACTGGAAGATCCTGAAACTTTGGCAGAACAAGTAGAAGTGGCACATCAGGACTTCTTAGCCAAAGCACAACATTTAGATGATATCCGTCGTGAAGCAGCTGCACCGCTCGCTAAACAACTAACCGAGCAAGTTAAACAATTGGCACTGCCTGAGGCACATTTTGAATTTAAATTTGAACCTTTAGAACAAGTTTCTGCGGAAGGGTTAAGTTTTATTCAATTATTGTTTACCGCCAACAAAGGTATTCCTGCACAGCCATTGGCACGCGTGGCTTCTGGTGGTGAATTATCGCGGATTGCCTTGGTTATGCAAGTCATGAATGCCGAAAAAACCGAAGCCGAAGTCTTGGTTTTTGATGAAATTGATGTCGGGATTAGTGGTGGTACCGCAGAAATTGTGGGGCGCTTACTCGCAGGTTTGGCGCAACACGTTCAAATTTTATGTATTACCCACCAAGCACAAGTGGCGGCACAGTCTGATCAACATTTACTGGTAAAAAAACGTCAGACCGACCCTGCCAGCAGCACCATTGTTGAATTAGAAGAAGATGCGCGTATTTTAGAATTGGCACGCATGACAGGCGGTGTTGAAATTAATGACACTACCTTGCAACACGCCAAACAATTACGCCAATTGAAGTTTCAACAGGCTTAAAAAATAAATCCCCTGATTTTCAGGGGGATTTATTTAGGTCTAAAACAAGCTTAATCATTATTTACCATTTCACAGGTTGGTCACTTGAACCAGGTGTCATTTCATAACCTGGAGAGGTATCATAAAATTGACTGCTAGAAGATTGCACAGGTTGTAGTTTAAGACCCTGTAAAATTTCAGGATTTAAACTTTGGGCAATCTTATCTGCAGTACTATCATTTAAACTATTATTTAAAAGATTCTGTGTCATCAAGTTCGATAAGGTACGATTAAAAGTCCCTGCCGCAACTACCTTACTGGTATTCGCTTCAATCACTCGCCACGTTAAACGCACCTGCTCTGCACCAGCATTTAACCCATACATTTGTTGACCGCTAGCAACTGACAAATCGTTAATACGCCCCACGAGTAAATAATCAGCACCTACTTTTTGACCAATACGCGCTAACTCATGCGGTGCACCATCCCAATACAGGAAGTCATTTTCAAATTGCATTTCATCTATGTAATGACGATCAACAACACTTAACTGCCCTGACTGTGCCAAATAAGTACCTAAAGTATCTGATAATTCTTGACTAAACTCAGAAGCAGAAGCACCGCTGGCTAAGCGGTTATTTTTTTCTGCCATTTGAAATGGCAAGACTGCAATACGGCGCATGTGTTGATCTTGTACAGTAGATTCAAACTTCACCACATGTGCGCGAACTTTAGCGCGATAATTATTTTTAGCACCAGAAACACTCAAGACCTGAAACTTGGTGACAGAACCCGAACCTTGATTGGCTACACTAAATACAGGTGAAACTTTACCCGTATATGTCCAGCCCTGATTATTTACAGATAAAGAAACTGTTTCTTCATAATTCATTTGTGACGATACCGAAGCACCATTCACCGATTGAACTGCAATCAATAATGCTTCAGAAATAGCTTGGTGTTGTGTTGGACCACTACCCGTTGCCTCTTTAATCACTTCTTTAATCGCAGCAAAAGCAGGACTGCACAGTAATCCAGATAATAAGCCTGCAAATAATATTTTTTTCATGTTCTATTCTTCAACAGCAACTGCGCTTATCACAGCGCAGTTGCTTTCAGATTAAATTAAAGACCAAAAGTTGAGCGCTTTGCTGCCTTACGGATTTCTTTTTCGCCTGTCCACTCTACAATGCCAGTTTGTAAGTTCTGCAATTTAAATGTGAACTTGTAATACACATCGCTCTTACCACCTGCATTTTTTACAATACTAGATAGATTGCCATTGAGCATATATTCAGCACCGATATGTCCACCAGTACGCACTGCAGTCGCTTGATTGACCATGCCGCTTTGCTTTTGATAGGCAAGTTGCTGCGCCATCGCATTGACAGATTTCATATCTACAAAACGAAACTTCCCTGAATTAATTAATTTGTTCTGAATCGTATCTGTAATAGATTCTGTATCGATATGTTCTTGTGTCTTGTTATGAATACGATCAAGCACAATGACTGGACGACGAGTTTGCGTCATTTGCACCACAGGTGGGAAGGTCAGCATATCATCCACCATCTTTGCAGCAATCATTTGTAGATCTGTCGATCCAAAATCTTTCGTTAAAGTTTCTACAGCTTGAGCATCACCATAACTCACTGCACTACCCGTTGTTGCACAACCTGTTGCCAAAACAGAAGTTGCTACCACAGCCATGATTAACTTTGCATTCATTGCTCTATCTCGCTTATTTCTTTAAATACACAACAACATCTACAGCCGATGGATTTGGTGCTAAAGATTGCACGCCCTTCACCTCTCGACCCGTTAACTGAATTGGTTTCCAAATCGCACCTTCAGGGTTCACTTCTGCTCCATGTGCATCGACCCATACGATTTTGTAGCTAAAATCTTTGTTATTGAAACGGCGGTTTTTAATGGCAATTGATGCCTTTTTTAAGTCGCCTGCCATAGACATTCCCACACGCTCAACAAATACCTCAGTGGTTAAGACTGGGTTATTGGTAATGGTGCGAATACTTACTTCGTTATTCGCATCTGTCTGTGTAGACAAAGCATTAGGGGCTGTACATCCAACCATCGCCGCAGCACTAAGACCGAGTAATGCGAGTTTTAACTGATTTTTCATAAAGTTCTCTTCAAAATTATTGGCGTGGAATACTACTTACACTTGCTGTAATTTTGTCATTTACATGATGTGCATAAACAAATACTGTCTCATTGGCTTTTACATCTAACTTCACAGAGGAGCTTGACAAATTACCTGACGATAACTGTAAGTTGTGTGTCCCTGGTGTTAAGTTCAGACGTGCAATTTGCGTATTACTTGGCAAAGTTGTCCAAGCTCGTAAATCTGCTCGCTCGGTTGCCATATTGAGCACGTTACCTGCCAATTGCCCTAAAACACCAAATTGGTTACCAAGCTCTTTTTGAGCAGCATATTTGGCTGTGGCACGAATCACTTGGGTTGTTAAAGTTCCAACGACTTTTTCTTTTAAGTCTTTAACAGCCAATGCACCAATATCACTAATCACATAACTGTCTTGCAAAACTCGGTTATTCAGCTTCACTTTCAGGCTTTTGGGTGCAACATAAGTGCTAGGTTCATAAGTCGCAAAAGCAATGTTGATAATGCCGCCTGGAGTCGGAATATCTAACTTATTTTCAATTTTCTGTGGAACGATACCTTGTTCAATAAATACAATAACAGGCACACTACTATTACTTTGTTTTGCAACCAATTGATCTAAACGCTTTACATCTTTAGCAATCTGCTCATCAGGCTGTAACTCATAAGCTTTTTTGTAATCCACCAAAGCATCGTTATATTCGCCTAAGGTTTCCCACAAGTTAGCTGCCATATAAAAAGCATAGGCATTTTGATAAGTATTCTTAATCTTGCCCGCAATTGGATCTAAGCCAACAAATGCCTCATCTAAAACATGCAATGCGGCATTTGAAGATGCATTTGCTTTTGTATTTTTCTCTTTTTTCTTTTCAAACTCAGCCTGATGTGCCAGTTCAATTTCACGCTGAATACCCTGTGCAACACGCATTTCTACTGCAGCAGCCTCAAGGTTTTTTAGAAAAATATAATTTTTGGCTTGAGAAATATGTGCCAATACCTGTTCATGAGGTGGTACCAAATAAGGCACCACCGAATCATTACTCACCATAGAAAGTGCTTTAAATCCGACCCGACTCAGACTAATTTTTGCACGACTTTTTTGTTTATCTAGCAATTCAAAAGCCTGCTTATAATGATTCAAACTTTCTTCATACTGATGATTGACTTGTAATAGACGTGCCTGCTCCAGTAAATATAGTACGCCGTCTTTTGAATCTACTTTATCTTTAAATTTAGCAACTAAATCTTCAGATAAATGATTATTCAAATGACTGCGAAATAAATTACCTTCATCATTATAAGTTCCAAAAATTGCTGCTTGAGAAAAAACTGAAGCTGAAAAAACAGCAGCAAACAAACTTCCCTTTATTAAATAATTCATATTAAACCATCAAAAAAAGCTATAAAAGATGAAAATTTCACCATCTTACAAACAATCATTTTTTGTTTCAATATGTATTTTATGTATATTTATTGAAACATATCAAGCTATAAAAAACACAAATTTTACACTAAAGTACAAAACTTACAAAAGAGATAAACAAACTTATAGATTTTTTATATTAAAAAACCACTACTCATTAGACAAACTTAATATTTAATAAAAGAGAATCTAAATGTAGTAAAACCGCCTATTTTGCAATTAAAAAACAGAAATCACATTAGTTAAAATTAAAAAAGTAGATTAAAAAATATACACTGAAACATTTAACAAACCCACCTCACAAAGATAATAAAGCAATCAATTATTATGTTCCTATATCTTCAACTTTGTAACTAAATAGATAAATTTAATGACATCATTTTTTCTAAATTTTAAATTTATTCTTTTATTTATCCTTTGTCTCACTTTTACCAAAGCAAAGTTGTCATCACAGTGGTTTTATGGGATAAGTACAGCTAAGAAATGTATATTTGCATGATTTGGCTGTAACTCGTTTACGTTTCCAAGTCGGTTTACAGTTCTGTTTGCCACCCCCTCAGATTAAGGAGAATTGCTTAGGTGACTAAACAATATCTGACGCATCGCTGTCTCATAGCCCCGCCCGATATGAATGATGAGTTTTTTGCAAACACCGTCATCTATTTGGCACGTCATGATGAAGACGGTGCGCAAGGCATTATTATCAACCGTCCATCGGGTATCCAAATCAAAGAATTACTCAATGATTTAGATATAGACGCAGATAATGTGCATCCTCACGAAGTTCTACAAGGTGGTCCATTACGACCTGAGGCAGGTTTTGTTTTACACACAGGGCAGCCAACTTGGCATTCATCTATCGCTGTTGGTGAAAATGTCTGTATCACCACCTCTAAAGATATTTTAGATGCGATTGCCCACAACGAAGGCGTTGGACGTTACCAAATTGCCTTGGGCTATGCCAGTTGGGGCAAACAGCAACTGGAACAAGAAATTGCCCGTGGCGATTGGCTCATTTGTGAATCGGACATGGACTTGATTTTCAATTTACCTTATGACGACCGTTGGGATGCCGCTTATCGTAAAATGGGCGTAGATCCAACATGGTTATCTTCAGAGATTGGTCATGCCTGAAACAACACAAGCCCAAACTATCATGGCATTTGACTTCGGTACGCAAAAAATGGGCATGGCTGTGGGGCAGGCACTAATTGAAAGTGCGACCCCACTCGCCCTCTTCCCCATGAAAGATGGCATTCCACAATGGGAAAACTTGCTGAAAATCATCAAGCAACATCAGCCACAATTATTTCTAGTGGGCTTACCTTTAAATATGGATGATAGCGAGTCGGAACTGTCTACCCGTGCACGTAAGTTTGCCAGACGCTTACGCCATCAAAGCAATATCAACACCCTAATGGTCGATGAACGCCTAACCACACGTGAAGCACGTGATGAGCTTGATCATTATCAAGCCCAAGGGCGTGGCAAAAAGCTCGCAGCCGACAGTCTTGCCGCAGCACTATTGATTGAAAGCTGGTATCGTGAGCCTCACGGCATTCAGCCTTAAATCCTGTTTCTGAATAGATAACAACGACAAACGAAAGAATTGGGATATTGATCGTTAGAATGCCTAAGACCATCTTTAAAAAGTCTATTGGTCTGGCGATTTTTTGATATAAAGTGACACCATCCTTTTGGTGTGAATGGGTAAATCCGCATGGCACTGTCTAGCTTTGGCAAGATTCTCACAGTCTTAGACTTATTTTCAACCGCACGTCCTGTCATTAATGTAGATACCATTAGTGAGGAACTTGGTTTATCTAAGCCTACCAGTTACCGCTATTTAAAAGAGTTGGTTTCGGCAGAGTTGTTGCAGCGCATGAGTGGCACATCGGGAGATTACACCCTAGGGCCAAAAATTGCAGTATTGGATTTTATCTCTCGCACGACCGATCCATTGGTCACCATCAGTATTCCGTTTATGAAAAAAATTGCGGAACGTACTGAATTTTGCTGTTTGCTGACCCAACTCAATCAAGATTCCTGCATTGATGTGCATCACGAAATCTTTAAAGATACGCCTTTGCTGTCTTATGGTCGCGGCTGCCCACGTCCTGTTTATGTCGGCTCATCGCCAAAAATTATTATGGCACATCTGCCTAAAGCTAAAATTTTAGACTATTACCAACGTTTTTCTAACGAATTGGCACAAGTCAATTTTGCACAAGATGAAGATGACTTTTTGCAGCAAATGCGCAAAATCAAAAAACAAGGCTATTATTTTTCTAACGGCGAACTCGATGCAGAAATTGCAGGCTTATCTGTACCGATTCGTTTTTCATCTAAAGATGCACCTTATGCATTGACGCTGCTGGCATCTAAAAACCGTTTTGAATTTGTCAATTTGCAAAAACTGATTGAAATTTTGCAGGACAATGCAGAACAAATTGAAAAACAGGTGGAAGTACTGAATACCAGTTTTAATATAGAGCTCTCTTAAATTTTTAGGTTATCGACACATTAAAGCACTGAATTTAAATACAATTAAAATTTATTTCTGAATAAGGATTTAGAGTGCTAAATCAAGTCTTATTCAGTAGCCGCGTGAAAATAGCGAAAGGTCAGATTAATTCTGGGTTGTATAATTTTATTGGACTTCATTAAGGCATGTTTCCAATGGTGTTGCGTCGTGCCACGCATGACCAACAACTGACCGCTGTGCAACAGTAGCTCAACCTTGTTGGCGCGGTGTTTATGCTGAAAACAAAATTTACGGGTTGCCCCCAAACTCAAAGATGCAATGACAGCGTGTCTGCCTAAATTTGGCTCATCATCACTGTGCCAACCCAAGCCCTGCGTACCATCTTGATATAAATTGGCCAAACATGAATTAAAGGGATGCCCGACCCATTGTTCAATTTGCTGTTTCAATCGCCACAAAGCAGGCTGCCATAGCAGTGCCTGCTTAACTGCTCCCGAATAACGATATTGATACTGCTCATCGCCATACCATACCACTTGGCGCTGTGTCCGATAATACTGACCAAAGAGCAGACCTTCATCAGGCTGCCATGCCAAATGTTGCAGAAAATACTGCAAATAACGCTCACTATGCTCCGCACTCAGCACCAAACCATAGTCCTGCACAATGCCGTCATAAGGCAGTACGTTGTCACAACGCTCAGGTGCAAACAATTCTAGATTCATGGTCATTCCTATGCTGAATAGCTTATTGTTTAATCTAAAACAAGGATCAGGACTGCTCACAAAATGACACAGCTTTTTGGCTTGTGAGTCGTGAAGTTCATCCTTAGACTTAAAATCATCGTTCTTATAACAATAATAGCTTATGAATTTATGGCATTTATTTCAAAAATTGCGTCCCTTCGTTCGACCTTATCGGCTCTTGGTGATTGCCACCTTAGTTTTAACGCTCATCGGCTCGTTAACAGCTCAAGTCAATGCACTGACTTTACAATACGCTGTTGACCGTATTAACGCCTTAATTGAGGCAGGACAGGGGCTGTCTGCAGGCTGGCACATTTTAATCACCATTTCAGCCATTTTGCTGGGTAAAGAAATCATCAATGCTTTTGTGCAGTTTGGACAGAAGTTTTATGGTGAAAAACTACGCATTTTTGTGTCACAAGATTTGGCACAGGGCATTATTGAGAAATTTTTACGTTACAGACTGGCCTTTTTTAATCAGGACAACAACCAAGCAGGTAAATTACAAACACGTATAGATCGTGGCATTGGTTCACTCACCCGTTTAGTGCAAATTTTCTTTATTGATATTTTGCCACTCTTTACCAGTGCAATTGTGGCTTTGGGCTTAATGTATTATGCCAATGTTTACGTGGGTTTGGTCTCGACACTCATTGTGCCTATTTATTTTTGGCTAACCTACCAACAGGCACAAAAACTAGGAAGCTGGCGACGTAATTTACGTGATGGACGTGAGAAAAAAAGCCAAGGGATTCTCAGCATCATCAACTCAATTACCGTGATTAAATCATTTAACAGAGAAAGCATCGAAGCAGAAAAACAACTCACCCTGCAGAAAAAACTGACCCACAATCAAATGCAGACCCGCCAAACCAGTTTTTTATTTGATGGTTTAAAAAGCTTTATTGAACAAATTGGCGTGGTGCTGATTATTATTTTAACTGCTTATTTTGTGTTAGATAGACAAATGAGCATCGGCATGATCATGTATCACGTGTTGCTGTTTGGCAATGTTTCTGCCCCAATTCGCTCATTGCATCGTATTTATGATGAAGTCAATGATGCAATGATCTATTCAGAAAGCTTCTTTCAAATTTTGGAAGCCGAGCATGAAATTGAGCCAAGTGGTACGCTTAAACCAGTTATTCGAGGGCAGTTTGATCTGCAACAGGTAAACTTTTTTTATCCGAATGGACATCATGCACTCAAAGACATTCAAATGCAGATTCAGCCCAATAAAATTACCGCATTGGTGGGATTGTCGGGAGCAGGAAAATCTACCCTGATCAGTTTATTAGATAAATTCTATGAACCACAACAGGGAACAATTCAGCTCGATGGGATTGATATTAACCACATCGACACTCAATATTTGCGTGACCATATCGGCTTGGTTTTGCAAAAAAATCATATTTTCCAAGGCTCTATTTTTGAAAATATTCGTTATGGCAAAACTGATGCAAGCTTGGAAGATGTGATTCTGGCAGCCCAAAAAGCCTCTATTCACGAACAAATTTTGCAATTGCCTCAGGCTTATGACGCAGATGCCCTCATGCTTTCAGGCGGTCAACAACAACGGATTGCCCTTGCACGTATGTTCCTGAAAAATCCACCTATTATTTTTTTAGATGAACCGACTGCTAGTCTGGATGCCATTGCAACCGAACAAATCAAACAAAGCCTCGATGAAATTAAACAAGGGCGTACAGTCATTATCATTTCACATAGCTTATCGCAAATTATTGATGCCGATTACACCTATGTCATGAAAGATGGCAGGATTGCAGAACACGGCGAACATGATGCGCTTTATCATCAAAATGGGGTTTATAAAGAAATTTTTGATGCGATGGCAAAAAGTTTAAATATTGAAAAAATTGCCAAAACTTATGAGGATGATGCCGAGGAAGAAACCCATAGTTAATCAAAAAGTGCTTCAATCAGAAGCACTTTTTAATGAAGAATCATGATATTTAAGGCTGTTTCAAATATGGCCATGCCGCTTTTAAATAAATAAACATCGACCAAAGCGTTAAAATTACAGCAGTATAGAGCAACAAATAAGCCACCATTTCCAATGGTTGCCAGTTCAATAAAAACACTGAAATCGCAATCATTTGGAATGCTGTTTTATATTTCCCCACTGTAGACACCGCCACACTGGTACGTGCGCCGAGTTCAGCCATCCACTCTCGTAAGGCAGATACGGTAATTTCACGGGAAATAATTACAATCGCGGCAAAAGCCATAGAAATAGTCGGTTGCCATTGCACTAAAACAATCAATGCCGCAGCGACCATAAGTTTATCGGCCACAGGGTCTAAAAAGCGCCCAAATGCAGAGGTCTGATTCAAAGTACGTGCCAAATAGCCATCAAACCAGTCGGTCACAGCAGCAATCACAAAAATAGACGTCAAAATAATATGACGCGTCATGCCACCATCATAACCATTTACGCCCATTGCAGGCGGCCAATACGCCACCAACAAAAAAACAGGAATCAAGGCGATTCGAGCCAAAGTTAATATATTTGGAATGTTCAGGATACGACCTGTTGTCATAGACACCGCCAATGTTTCCCCTCTTTACGCTGCATATTCACAAGTTTTTTGAGGATTTGTCATCGTGAATAGGCTTCACTTTATACGAAATGCTAGTAGGTGTCACTAGGCAAACACGGTGATGGTCTGTCGGGCAATCGCTATTAGCCGATCCTGATCATCCCATAAGTGCGCATATTCTGTGGCATAACCACCGCTAGCATGATCGGTAAAAACTTTATATTTCATCCAATCTTGCAGCTGATTTTGCAAAGGATTGACATAGGTCACATGCCAAGTCAGTGAACTGGCAGGAGCGAGCTGCTCAAACATCGGCAGTACTCCAGGCGGCCACATATCAAAAGCCACCATCAAATCGGCAATGGTCATGGCACGATTCGTATGCTGTTTTGGGTTAAAACGCATCCAGCCTGCAAAATCAGGTTTATGACTAGCAGTAAACGGATATTGTCCTTCAGACCAAACCAAATCCATCTGCTGAAAACATTCAGGTGCTAAAGGATGATGCTGTGTAACAGGCAATTCCGTTGCAGGTGGAAAATTGGGCGCAGTACGTTCTTGTTGCACCACAATGCTGGATTCACGTGCCGCACCAAAACTGGCAATTAAAATGCTTTGTACTGCATCATCCTGCCATAAACGAACTTCGACACTGGTCACAGATTTGCCTTCACGCAGAATTTCCGCCGTGAGCCGTGCCCGACCTTGTTGCACAGGTCCGACAAACGTGACACTGCTGCTTAGCAAGCGCTTTTTCGGATCGGCAATACAAAGCTGGGCTTTTTGCATCATCAAACCTGCCACCAATCCACCATAAATAGTGCGCCCCTGTAACCACCCAAGCGGGATGTCTATCCATTCTTGCTCGGCAATGGCTTGATAGGTCTGTAGCAACGACATAGCTTTTCCTTAAACAATGTTGTGGTTGATATTACAGGGTTTCGATCTGATGTGAATGTTCAATGACGACAGAGTCAATGCACTTTTTTGCTATTTACCTTTGTAGAAAATACTGCTTTTTATGCAGTAAATAGGGTCTGTTGACAATTCGTCTATGTTTGCGACGTGAGAGATATATCTCGCAAGATTTTTAGCTAATATAAGGCATGAGGCAGGAAATTTAGTCATTCATGCAGCACTTTATAAATCGTACGCGCCATTACTTCACCCAGTCCGGGTACTAAAGTCAACTCTTTTTCAGAAGCTTTCAGGACACCTTGTATGCCACCAAAATGGGTGAGTAAATCACGACGACGTTTTGGCCCTAAGCCCGGAATCACTTCAAGTATTGATGAGCCACGTTTTTTATCGCGCTTGGCACGGTGCTTGGTAATTGCAAATCGGTGTGCTTCATCACGTACCTGCTGAATCAAATGCAGCGCCTTATGATCTTCAGGCAGCTGAATTTTGCTGCCATCGGTAAAATGTAGCGTTTCTAGACCAGGTTTGCGTCCTTCGCCTTTGGACACCCCAATCATAAAGGCATCCAATCCTAACTCCTGCATGACCTCCATCGCCATATTCAACTGCCCTTTACCGCCATCAATCAGCAATAAATCGGGCAGCATGGCTTTTTTATAACGGCGCGTTAAAGCTTGGCGCATGGCAGCATAGTCATCTCCAGCCTGAATATCCTGAATTGAAAATTGTCGATAATCACGTTTGCGAATACCACCACTGTCAAATACCACGCAAGATGCCACAGTGTCTTCGCCCATAGTGTGCGAAATATCAAAACATTCAATCCGATCAATCGGGCGTCCAACCACTTGCTCTAACTGATGAAAACGCTCATTTAATTCAAAGTGATTGGCGAGTTTACCTTTAATGGCATGCTGCACATTCATTTGTGCCAATTCTTGCCACTCGGCACGGGTTTCACGCACTTTATGTTTAATTTGAATTTTTTTATCGAAGTGTTGCTGTAAGGCTTGTTCCAACTCTTTGCAATCTGCCACTTCCACATTAACAATCAATTCCGCTGGAATTTCATCGGCCACCTGAAAGTAAAAGTTGGCAATAAAATCGGCCAACATTTGCCCCAAATCATCGCCCAACATATCAGGAAAATAGCTTTTACCGCCCAGCATTTTGCCATTGCGCACATGCATAATTTGCACACAGGTCACACCTGCCTGATAAGCAATTGCGATAATATCGGCTTCGCCTTTGAGTTTATAAATGGCTTGCTGTGCCTGCACATCACGCAACAAAGCCATACGGTCACGGTAAAAGACTGCTTTTTCAAATTCCAACGCTTCGGCTGCAGCTTCCATTTTGGCAATCAATTGCTGATTCAGTTCTTTACTATCGCCCTGTAAAAATCGAATCGAATTATTAACATCTTCTTTATATTCTTCGGGCGAAATCAATCCTACACACGGTGCCGAACAGCGTTTGATCTGATATTGCAAACACGGACGCTGCCGTTGAGCAAAATAACTGTTTTCACACTGCCGCACATTAAACAGTTTTTGTAACACCACCAAAGTATCGCGGGCATTGTACGCACTCGGATAAGGCCCAAAAAACTTGCCTATCTGATGCTTGCCTTTGCCGCGTCCACTGGCAATACGCGGATAAGGCTGATCTGCCGACACAAAAATATAAACATAGGACTTATCATCGCGCAGCATAATATTGTACGGTGGACGATGCAGCTTAATCAGATTTTGTTCAAGCAATAACGCTTCAGTTTCGGAACGCACCACCAAAGTTTCAATATCATAAATACGCGCCACTAAAGCCTGCGTTTTAGGATGCTCGATGGTTTTGACAAAATAACTCGACACTCGGTTTTTTAAATTTTTGGCTTTGCCGACATATAACAACTCCCCGTCTTTACCCAACATACGGTAAACCCCTGGCAATTGGGTCATATTTGCCAAAATTTTCTCGATATGCTCACCTGCGTTTGGGTTCACGAGTCATCCTATTCTTGCTACATTCTTTACATGATGTGCTGCTTTATCTGATTTTTTCAAGCTTTATCCTGTGGCATAGCACATGATCTATCCACTAAAACGATCAGCTCAGTGCTAAAAACGATCAGTCGGCAACACAAGATTTGCTATGCTCAGGCATCTTGTCAGCAGAAGGAAAGTGCAGGATGACGACCGCACCACACGGCATACCGACCATTCAATCCGCAACGTCCCAGCCGATCAGTACACATCAGTATGTATCCGCCAAAGACCGTTTGATTGGCAAGCCGCGCTTTCATTTTGAACCTACACAAGTCATGCAATTGTTACGTCAACGGATTATTGGACAAGATGCAGCGCTGAATGAAATCGAAAAAATGCTGTATGTGGTCAAGGCCGATTTCTCCAGCACAGAGCGACCACTTTCAGTGACTTTAATGCTTGGCCCGACAGGTGTTGGCAAGACCGAAACGGTGCGCCTGATTGCCGAAGCCATTTATGGTCGCCCCGATGCCTTCTGCCGCATTGATATGAATACCTTGGCGCAGGAACACTATGCGGCTGCACTCACAGGCGCGCCTCCTGGCTATGTCGGCTCTAAAGAAGGCCATAGTTTATTTGATGAAACTGCGATTGCAGGTTCGCACACCCGCCCAGGCATTATGCTGTTTGATGAACTGGAAAAAGCCTCAAGCGAAGTGATACGTGGCTTAATGAATGTGCTAGATACAGGCAAACTGACCCTGACTGCAGGCACCAAAACCATCGACTTTCGCAATTGCATGATTTTTATGACCAGCAATGTGGGTGCTCAAGCCGCACAACAATACTTAGATAAATTGAATCTGTTGCCGCAAAAAGTACAACAACTGTGCTTAAAACGCATGCCCACACAACGGATCATTGAAAAAGTCATGCAGCGTAAATTTGACCCTGAATTTTTAAATCGGATTGACCGTAGTTTGCATTATCAAGCGGTATCTGCTGATGCCCTGCCGCAATTGGTTGAAATTGAATTGGAAAAGTTAAACCATCGCCTGCAGCATCAACAGCGCCAAGTCGAACTCACTGCAGCAGCTAAAGCCTATTTTTATCAGGGGCATGATATTCGTTACGGCGCGCGGCATTTGGGGCGTAAAATTCGTACTGAACTTGAACCCATTTTAGCTTTATATTTTTTAAAGTATCCTGAAAAATCGGAAATATGTGTAGATTGCAGTGCAAATCAATTGCACCTCAAAATAGAATAAGCCCGCGACTTATGCTGCGTGAATCTTGAGAATGCCGCTCTGCTCATCCTCAAAGTTTTGATGCTTATTTTTGCTTAAAAAGCCTAGGGTCTGTTGACAATTCGTCTATGTTTGCGACGTGAGAGATATATCTCGCAAGGTTTTTTAGCTGATATAAGGCATGAGGCAGGAAATTTAGTCATTCTAAATGACTGACTCATAACGCAATAGCAGCAAAAAATATGCTCGTCCTGAAAGGCTGTGGCTAAAACTTTCTCAGATTGCGTTATGAAACTTGGCAATAGTCTCGCTATTCCCTGCGTTTCATGCCTGATCTGCTCAGTTTTAGCCTACAGCGCAAGCCATTTATGAAATGTCAACAGACCCTAGGGATTAGTCGGTAATTTCCATTCCCAAGGCTTGACTAAATTTGGTCTGATCTTTAGGTGAAACCAATACAAATTTTGGCTGCCCCGCTAGAAGATAATCAATTTTTAAACGCTTCAGCGACAAAGCAGGTGACGCTACCGAATTATTGGTTTTAGATATTTTTTGAATACTGTCGCGTGGAATGTCCCATTTTAAAAACATGCAACGGATCTGCAAGCGTTCTGCATCGACCTGATAGCGCGTATTGAACACAGGCCACCACAACACAAAAATGGTAATGAAATACACCCCTGTGTGCACAGGAAATGCTGGCATCGTGCCTTTGGCGTACATGGTCAGCAATAACTGAATCAATAGACCAGACATACAAATCACAAAAGCCAAAACCCACCAATCTTTTTTAGAACGAAACGTTTGCATAAAAATTCCCCTATTTACTTCATTCTATACATAAAAGTAGGTCTGGATTAAAGCTCGTTGCTGAAATTGCTAAAAAATGTCATAAAAAAACGCCCCGAAAGGCGTTGTGATACTCTAAAACACATAAGGGCGAATAAAAATTAAGAAGAAAATCCCGAGCATTAAAAACCATTTTAAGAAATAGTACACACGACTATTTTTAGCTTTTAAAGCCTTGGCTTTTAAACGCACTTGATAGACATAGCCAAAGACTTTATTTAAGCCACCCGTCTGATCGCCTGCTTCATTCGGAGAACTTGCTGCAGTCATCACATTCTTGCCAAACCAGTGATTAAATTTTTGCATCCAGCGAGATTTTAACGGACGCTCGACATCGGCAAAGAAAATAATACGGTTTTGAGAAGTGCCATTTTCAGCATAGTGAATATAGGTTTCATCAAACACCACACTTTCACCATCACGCCATGAATACCGTTCACTATCGACATCAATAAAACAACGGTCATCATTTGGTGTCATCAATCCCAAGTGGTAACGCAATGAACCTGCGTACGGGTCGCGATGACGCACTAAACGACTGTCGGGCGCTAGTTCAGTAAACATCGCCGCCTTAATGCTAGGCAAAGTTTTTAATAATGCTGTGGTTTTTGGACATAATTCTGCGGCAGATGGATGCGCGGAGTCATACCATTTTAAATAAAAACGCTTCCAGCCTGTTTTAAAGAATGAGTTAAATCCCAAATCATCGTAGCTACTTGAAGCTTTAATACCACCCTGTTCATACAAAGCTTTGGCTTCATCACGAATCATTTCCCAATTGTCATCCAAAACCTTTAAATCTTGAAAGTGCTGGGTGTCGATATAAGGTTGATTCGGCACTTTAGAAAATAAGTACATTAAATAGTTGATCGGTGCGAGAATGGTAGAATGGTCAAAAAACTGACGATAAAAACTATGACGCACCTTGCCGCGCTGTTGAATATACAACGCTGAAGCGATAAAAATCGCCAAAATAACCCACTTCAACATAGAACAACCCAAATTGCTGAAAACAGCTGAAATTCAAAAATGGCGCATATTCTACTCAATTTCAGCGCATGAGGTCATAGCAGAAAATAGAACACAGCATTGCAAATCGCTATCCCCCCTATCCAGCTTCACGCTTTAAAACATCACCATCCAAACGATGGATTGACTTTTCTGCCCAAAACAACCCACTGATAACATCTATTTATCAAGCTTTTCTAAATCATAAAACAATACAACCCGATTAAAAATAAAAGAGAAAACAATCACTTTCATCTTGCTTTAAAAATAGGATTTTAAAATCAGGTCAAAAAGCAATTCCGTGCTATGAGAAAAATCATGACCCTTGCGTCACGGCTTGATACAACTTGCTATATTTTTTTTCGATATAGTTATCGTAAGATTAGCGAGGCATATATGTGTGCAGGACTATCGCACACGCTTCATAACATCAACTTAGAAGTCCTCCAAAATAAAGGAGATCAGGCATGATCCACGCTGGCAATGCCATTACCGTCCAAATGCTTTCGGACGGAATTGCAGAATTCCGCTTTGACTTACAAGGTGAGTCGGTCAACAAATTTAACCGTGCAACGATTGAAGACTTTAAAGCTGCGATTGAGGCTGTTAAAGCAAACAATGAAGTGAAAGGTTTAATCGTCACTTCTGCAAAATCAACCTTTATCGTGGGTGCAGACATCACCGAATTTGGCGCAAACTTCGCTCAAGGCGAACAAGCTATTGTGGATTGGGCATTGCCTGTTCACGACATCTTCAATGCTTTTGAAGATTTAGAAATTCCTAAAGTTGCTGCAATCAATGGTATGGCATTGGGCGGTGGCTTTGAAATGTGTTTGGTATGTGACTACCGTGTCATGTCAGACCAAGCACAGGTGGGCTTACCAGAAATCAAACTCGGTATTTTCCCAGGCTTTGGTGGTACGGTTCGTTTAAGCCGTCTAATTGGTATCGACAATGCAGTTGAATGGATGGCGATGGCTAATCCTAAAAAACCAGCTGCTGCACTGAAAGACGGTGCGGTTGATGCCGTTGTTGCTGCGGACAAACTACAAGACGCTGCAATTGACTTGGTTAAACAAGCCCTTGCTGGCCGTGTAGACTGGAAAGCAAAACGCCAAGAAAAATTAGACCCTGTAAAATTGAACCCACTTGAACAAATGATGGCGTTCAACACAGCAAAAGGTGCGGTACTAGCAAAAGCAAACCCTGCACAATACCCTGCGCCAAAACTCATGCTTGATTCTTTACAAGCAGGTGCAAGCTTGCCACGTAATGAAGCACTTCAAGCTGAAGCGGCTGGTTTTGCTAAAGCTGCTGTAACGCCTCAAGCAGGTGCGTTGATTGGTTTATTCATCAACGACCAAGTGGTGAAGAAAACTTCTAAGAAATATGAAAAAGGTGCACACCCTGTCAACCAAGCGGCTGTTCTAGGCGCAGGTATCATGGGTGGTGGTATTGCTTACCAAGCGGCAAGCAAAGGCACACCAATCATCATGAAAGACATTGGTAATCCGCAACTTGCTTTGGGTATGAAAGAAGCCAATGGCTTATTGACCAAACAAGTTGAACGCAAAAAGTTAACCCCTGCAAAAATGGGTGAAACTTTGGCACGTATCCGCCCAACTTTAAGCTACGACGAGTTTAAAGAAGTCGATATCGTGATTGAAGCCGTGACTGAAAATCCGAAAGTCAAAGGCATTGTGTTGGCTGAAACTGAGAAATCAGTACGTGAAAACACCATTATCGCGTCAAATACATCCACCATTTCGATTACACGTTTGGCAGAAAACCTACAACGTCCAGAAAACTTTGTCGGGATGCACTTCTTTAACCCAGTGCACATGATGCCATTGGTGGAAGTAATTCGTGGTGAAAAAACTTCACCTGAAGCAATTGCGACCACTGTGGTGCTTGCTCAGAAAATGGGTAAAACACCAATCGTAGTGAACGACTGCCCAGGCTTCTTGGTGAACCGCGTATTGTTCCCTTACTTTGGTGCATTCGACTTGTTACTTAAAGATGGCGCAGACTTCCAGCAAGTCGACAAAGTCATGGAAAAATTCGGTTGGCCAATGGGTCCTGCTTACCTAATCGACGTTGTTGGTATCGACACGGGCGTTCACGGTGCAGAAGTCATGGCAGAAGGTTTCCCAGACCGCATGAAGCCAGACTTTAAAGGCTCAATCCAAGTCATGTACGAAAACAAACGTCTTGGTCAAAAGAATGACGTCGGTTTCTACAAATATGAATTGGATCGTAAAGGCAAAAAAGCCAAAGTGGTTGATCCAACTGCATACGAGCTTGTGGCATCTGTTGCAACTGCTGAAAAACGCGAGTTTGATGCGCAAGAAATCATTGACCGTATGATGCTTGCTTTCTGTAACGAAACTGTTCGTTGCTTAGAAGACAACATTGTGGCAACACCATCTGAAGCAGATATGGCCATGATTATGGGTGTAGGCTTCCCTCCATTCCGTGGTGGTCCATGCCGTTACATCGACCAAACAGGTGTTGCTGAATACGTTGCGCTTTGCGACAAATATGCACATTTAGGAAAAGCTTATGAAGCGCCACAAATGTTGCGTGACATGGCTGCTAACAACAAAAAATTCTACGGTTAAGGAGCAACGTGAATGGCTACTTTAAATCCACGTGACGTTGTCATCGTTGATGGCGTACGTTCTGCAATGGGTAAAACCAAAAACGGTATGTTCCGCAATGTACGTGCTGACAGTCTATCGGCTGAATTGGTTCGTGCTTTAGTTGCTCGTAACCAGTTCGATGTCAACGAAGTTGAAGATGTGATCTGGGGCTGTGTGAATCAAACCCTAGAACAAGGCATGAACATTGGTCGTAATATTGCATTATTGGCTGATCTTCCAAAAACAGTTGCAGGTCAAACTGTAAACCGTCTGTGTGGTTCTTCAATGCAAGCTATCCACACGGCTGCGGCACAAATTGCAACCAATCAGGGTGATATTTTCATCATTGGTGGTGTAGAGCACATGGGCCATGTGGGCATGATGCACGGCATCGACATCAACCCTGCTGCATCTAAGCACTATGCCAAAGCATCAAACATGATGGGCTTAACTGCTGAAATGTTGGGTCGCATGAACGGTATTTCTCGTGAAGAGCAAGATGCTTTTGGTGTGGAATCACACCGTCGTGCATGGGCTGCAACGCAAGAAGGTCGTTTTAAGAACGAAATCATTGGCATTGAAGGTCATGATGCAAATGGCTTTAAACAGCTGTGCGACATCGACGAAGTGATTCGTCCAGATGCTAATCTTGAATCGTTCCAAGCTTTACGTCCTGTATTTGACCCGAAAGGCGGTACAGTCACTGCGGCAACATCTTCAGCATTGTCTGATGGTGCTTCTGCGATGTTGCTCATGTCTGCTGAACGTGCACAAGCATTGGGTTTGAAACCACGTGCGGTGATTCGCTCTATGGCAGTTGCAGGCTGTGATGCAGCAATCATGGGTTATGGTCCAGTACCTGCAACACAAAAAGCGCTTAAACGCGCTGGCTTGTCAATTGCAGACATTCAAACTTTTGAATTAAACGAAGCATTTGCTGCACAAGGTTTGTCTGTACTGAAAGGCTTAGGCATTTATGACAAGCAAGACCTTGTGAACTTGAACGGTGGTGCAATTGCACTCGGTCACCCATTGGGTTGTTCAGGTGCACGTATTACCACTACGCTGTTAAACGTGATGGAACAACAAGATACGCAAATTGGTCTTGCGACTATGTGTATCGGTCTTGGTCAAGGTATCGCGACCATTATTGAACGTGTGTAATTTGTTCTAAGCAATAAAAAATCCTCGCAATATGCGGGGATTTTTATTTTATTGTTTTCAGAATTTATAATTTTAAGATTTTATTCTCTTGCATAGTTATATTTGAATATAAATGCTTGATCACTCAATCAGATCAGCAACTCCCCCATCAACCAAGTCATATAACGGTCTTTATCCATAAAGTCTGGCGCACTGCCTGTATCTAGACAGTAATATTGCTGATTAAATTCAATCACGATTTGTTCAGTTTGATGCCAGTCTTCAATCAAATGAAAGTGCTGATTGAAAAAGAAACGGTTTTTTCCCCAATTATTTAAGTTTTCGAGTTTAGGGTAGTTTCTATTTTCTAGAAATTGTAAATACAGTTGTTGAATGTCATCAAAAACTTGAATGTTGTTCATCTCAAACCTGCCTATACCAAGCTGTTAAATCAACAGGCTCAGTCTAGGCAAGACAGTTGAACAGCAGATGACATTCTTTTGACAATCTGATGTAAGTGTTTAAAGCAACGCACTATAACTTGGCTTTCAAAGCACGTTGATGATGCTGACTGATTTGCTGCATTTGGTGATTTAACTGCACAATTTCTTGATAAACCGTATTAAATTCTTTTAATGGTGCATCTTCATAAAACATGAAAGTCTTATTTTTCAGCTCCCATTTATTATTTTTTAAAATGGAAAATAACACATAAGCTTTGCCCAAGTTCTGTTTTTCCAACTCATACAAAGCATGCCCCTGATCATTATGGCGGCTTTCAATTAAGGATTCTGCCAAATGACGGCGTAAACTGTTTTCAATGGGCAAGGCTTCAATTTGCTCCAATGCCATTGCTTCATGTTGTTCTAAATGCTCCTGATACAACTCCACCATAGCACGTACTTGTGCCAGCATGGCTTCGGTGTCGGCATAGTCCTGTTTTTTATCTTCAGCCAAACGCTGTGGATCTAAAAACTGATCCCAATTTAAAGCTTTGAGTTCACGCAAATAGCTATTTCTGGCTTCAGCACTTTGTACCATGTGGCTCAGCACAAAATTGGCCATGACCTGATAATCCCCCTCTAAGCGTGAGTCTTGCACATTAATCTGAATCGGTTTAGACCAATCCTGTGCCTGTACAAAAATCTGTTCAGCTTTTTCATAAATCACGTTTTGATAGGCGTGTAATTGCGTCACTTGTTTTTGCTGACTGCTGTATTGATAAAACATCCACCCAAAAATAATAACCGTTACACATCCAATGATTAGCACTATCCGTCGCATGAGTGCCCTCTTATTTTTAATATTTGCTTTATCTTACCGTGAAGCCCATCACATTTGTATAGATTTCATACTTATTTTATTACTAAGCTATTGGAATATACCAATTTCTATTTGACCAGACACTCAAAAACAAGTTTCCTTGAACTTACTGCTTTAAATTTTGTACGACATCCCCATCTTAGTAAAAAATAGAATTTGAGATTTTTCATGCGCGTTGATATTTGGTCAGATATTGTTTGCCCTTTTTGCTACATCGGGAAAAAACGTTTAGAAGCTGCAGCTCAAGAGGCAGGTGTGGAATTAGAAGTGCATTGGCACAGTTTTGAACTCGACCCAGATGCCCCACCACGTCAGGAAGTTTCCAATTCTGAACGCTTGGCACAAAAATATGGCCGTACTGTAGCCGAAGTTGAAGACATGCAACGCAATATTGCAGAAATGGCCAAAGCTGAAGGCATTGACTTTCAATGGGAAAATGCCAATTCAGGCAATACCTTTAACGCACATCGCTTGGTGCATTTGGCGCAAAGTAAGGGCTTGGGCAATGAAGCCAAGGAAGCGTTTTTCTATAGTTATATGACGCAAGGTCTTGCTATTGGTGAGCGTGAAACACTGGAAGATGTGGCAGCACGAATTGGTCTAAATCCTGTAGAAGTGGATGATGTGCTCAATTCAGATGATTATGCAGATTTTGTTAAATTTGACCAAGAAGTTGCTCGTGATCAATTGAAAGTGACGGGTGTACCATTCTTTGTATTTGATCAACGCATTGCTTTGGCTGGTGCTCAACCTCGTGAAGTGTTTATGCAAGTCATGCAAAAAGCCCTTGAAACAGCAAGCGAGCTAGAGCTTGAAGATGCAGCAAGCTGCGATGCAGAACAATGCGATGTATCTGAACCTAAAGCTTAAGATTGAAATACAGACAAGGCTGAATAGTGTTCTTCCAGCTGATTAGACGCACAAAAAAATCCCATTACGGGATTTTTTTGTGCTTTTAAAATGGGTCAAAGTTCCAGCTTTGCCCCGCAACCATGCTTCGGTTAGTTGTCATCTTACTATGCTTCGTTAATGAAGCGAGGTGTTATTCAACCAAGAAGCTGATTTTTAAATTGACCCGATACTCCGTGATTTGATTGTCTTTAACCACCACTTTTTGTTCGTTAATCCACGCCCCTTGGACATTTTTAATTGTTTCTGTCACTTTAGCGATTCCAGTCTGAATCGCGTCTTCAAAACTTTTTGTACTGCTTGAATTAACTTCAACTACTTTTGCAATTGCCATGATTTTCTCACTGTCCTTTATCGTTATTGGAATTCCATCATAGATTAAAAAAACCGCATTTTTAGACTGTTTAACCAATCACAGCCAAAACATTACATGATTTCACACTGTCAAAAACTGTCACCATTCACCCGCATTTCAGACTTATCTAAATACAAATTTTGCAGACATCTCAACCATTTAAGCCTACATAAAAAACTAGAGCTAAAACTCTAATATATTGTTTTATATTGCTATTTTTAAAATAATTGCCGAAATGATCATTTTGTAAATTTTAAACTTTGTTATGATTCATGTGAATTTTTTATTTCGTTTGATCTCCCTACGATGTCTATTCTTCTGCCTAGACATTAACACTTTGGATGGATATTCCCATGAATATGTTTAAATCTGTTTTGATGGTTTCACTTTTAGCAATTGCTGCAAATGTATCTGCTCAAATTGTGCATGTACCTGATTTTCCAACTCAAAAAGTGAATACAGAATCGGCTGCATCTGAAGCTGTTGTAAATGAACCAACTTCGCAAAAGGCAGCTTAAGTTACGCGTTTTATCCACTAATTTTAGCTGTATTAATCTCTCCCATTTCTCTCCCCAAACAGCAGTCTAAAGCAGGCTGCTGTTTGTTTTTCTAATGCTAAATTTGCTTTAAATCGTCCATGCAACATCTAAAAACTGTGTTCTACCCAATTGCTAATACTTTTTTGGCACTGCGATTTAAATTTTTTTGATTATTTTTCATATAAAAAGCGCATTTTTTGTCAATAATGACTAAAAAAGCACAAAAGCTGACAATTTTTAGCATGTATTTTTTAATTAAATCCATATAATTAAAGTGATTTTTTTTCATTGCTATAGCAGATGCCTATGCAACAACTTCAAGCACTTATACAAAGAAAAATTCCACCTCAAGCGATTGAGGTCAACCATTTAATAGAATTAGCCAAACACTATCCTCAACCACAATCGGCAGAATATAAATTGATTGAATTGGCTCTGAATATTGTCTTGGCAGATTATTTGGAAAAAGCACAACAACATATTTAAGTATGCATCAATGAATACACTAGAAAAATCACTGTTGATTAAAGAATTACGCGACTTAATTGATGCTTTAACGCATAAAAGACTCAGTCTGTATGAAACAGCCAAAGCCAAAGCACGCATTAAAGAAATTTTTATGCTGTGCGATAAACCGATTTTTCAAAAACAGTTGCTCACATTTAAAGCCTCACAAAATCCAATTCAAACTGCGGTAACTTTTGCAGAACAAAGTTTATATGCACAATCTTTTCGTGGCGTATTTACACAACTTGAAGCACTTGAAACAGTACTTTATCAACAGCCTGAAGCAGGTTGGGCGATTTTGTATCAACCGAGAGCAGGTTGGCAAATTTGGTTAATTCCTGCTGCTGACCGCACTGCTTTACTAAGTGAGTTTCAAGATTTAGAGCAGGTCTATCGCTGGATGTTGGAACAGCAGCAACAATATCACTGCCTTCAAACCGATGCAGAACTGAAACAAGCTGCAGTTCTAGAAGCTGCGCAAACTCAGCCAGTCTTTGTCACTGCAGACTTGGAAGAAAATAAAGCTGTAGATTCGCCAATTCAATTTGACTTTATTAGAGACCACATCGCTACAGAAGAAGTTGCCTCGTCTGATACTCAAGTTGTGGACGTGGCTAAAGATGAACTTACAATTGAACCGACAGCAGACCAAACGATCATTTCCAACGCAATACTGAATACAACTCAGCCTGATGCAACGACAATAGATACTGCCCAGATGACGGCTGGCACGCAAAAACCAAGCGTCAACCCAGCTTATAATCTATTGTTAAGCCAATATAGTTGCCCCATTTCTGCGCTCAATCTAAGCCAAAATGAGTCAGCACAGTTGTATCGGGTCTTTTTGCCTGAAGCGCCAGAAGTCACGCAATATGCCGATGTATTGGTGCATTTGTCTGATCCCGAAGAAGATCAGCAACAGGTGTTGGCGCGTGCGGTATATTTGGCAGAACAAACCAATACGCAAGGACGCTTTATTAAATATGTGGTACTGCTTGGCGCATTAGATCAAATGCAAGCGATTCGTTTGACTCAAAACTTTTGCCAACAGTTTGAACATGAAATTGCAGCAATACGTGAAATTTCTTGGGAAAAATTACAAGAACATTTATTTGATTTCGATCAGCTTTTTCAATGCTATAGTCATGATGCTCAAATCGTGTGGCAGCAAGAGCATTATTTTCCTTTCATTCCGATACAGCACATTCAAACTACTAAGTTTATTCAGTTTGAAGAAAGTGAAGCACAGAGTCATACCCCTTTGATTTTACTGAAAGAACGACAAAAAATTCGTGTGATTCATGGTCAAAAGCGCTTACAACTGTCCCGTACTGAACAAGCTATACCGCACATTTTATTAGATCGACAACAAGGTATTAGTTGGCAAATGATTCAAAAAGTCATCTCCCAATTACAGCAACCGATTGATGCTTTGCAGTTATGCCAAGCACTTCAAATGTATCAAGAAAAAGAGGTTTCTGCCTAAAAACTGCCGTTTATATTATGATTTTGTAGCCAAGTCTTGCTTTTATCTCATAGATTTTCAACACTAACAAAAATGGCTTAAAGATCAGTAAATAATGTCAAGAATAAAGCACACATCGCCTTTTATATTAAGCTGTCTCTTAAGTGGGGTCGCAGGCATCACTTTTGCACAAGAATCAACTCAAGCAGTGGATCAAGCCCATACGTCACTGCCACCTTATGAATTGCCTGTCGCTCCGCCAAGTGCAGTAGATAAAAGCAGTTTTTATTACACGATTCCACGTTGGATTGATGCTACACCGACGGTGTTACCCGAACAATCCAATGAACCCATTGTACCTGCCACCGCAGAAACGGAACATTTAACTTGGTTCGATCAACGTCAAAAAAATATTCGCAACTGGGCAGATAAAACAGCACATAAACTGGATAACTGGTTTGGTGAACCAAGTCCTGAACAGCCTGCCTCAGCCACTTTGCGGGTTTTGGTCGATAGCAGTTGGGATAAGCATAATGAATATGAAGTCAAACCTCGTATTCGCGGGAAAATCAAACTGCCTACGCTTGAAAATAAACTCAGTGTGGTCTTTGGTGATGACTCGCTCGATAACGAATTGCAAAATAACGTCGCCATTACCAACGAAAACCCAGCGCATGATGCAGACAAAACTGTAGACAGCAAACGTAGCCGTGAAGACAACAGTTCTCTGGCATTACGTTGGTCGAACTTTGCCGAGCGTCTACCTTTTGAAACAGATGTCGATTTAGGGGTACGTTCTGGCGATGATATTTATCTGCGTTTAAAAGCCTCTAAAGACTGGACTTTGGAAAATGATTTCTCTTTTCATGCCGAACAAATTTATCGTTATGGCATCGACAGTGAAAATTATCTCAGAACCAACTTGGAGCTCACGCACGCACGCCCCAATCAGGCTTTCTTGTCCAATCAATTTAGCCTGACCTATGCCGATGAACAAGATGATGATTTGGTTTGGGACAACTACACCTTTAGACAACATCAATTCTTTGCAGGCAACCGCTTTAACTATGGCATTTATACAGGCGGTTATTATCACGATGATGACTTACGTTTAAATCGTTGGGGGCCATTTGTCTCTTGGCGTCAACCATTTTTACGTGAATGGTTCTTTATTCAGGGCGATGTCAATTATTTAAATGATGATCGCGCAGATCGTAATCATTATCTCGGTGCTTTAGTGCGTTTAGAAGCCATTTTCTAAACAGGTAACATCTACAATCAAGCCAAATTAAAAAACCAAGTCTTGCGAACAGGACTTGGTTTTTTTGCAAGATGATCTTGCAAGATGACGATGCATTATTTGTACAACGCATCATCGATCATGTTCATGCGAAAGCAGACTTACTTTAACAGTAAGCTATTAATACGTTTCACATATTCCGCTGGGTCTTCAGGCAAGCCACCTTCAGCAATCACAGCTTGATCAAAAATCACATGCGCCAAATCATCAAATTGATTGGAGTCCTGTAATTTTTTCACCAAAGGATGCTCTGGGTTGATTTCCAAAATTGGCTTCATATCAGGTACAGCTTGCCCTGCATCCTTCAACATACGAATCAATTGTGGTGACAGTTCACCTTCACCTGTTACCAAACAAGCAGGGGAATCAACCAAACGTGTAGTCACACGCACTTCTTTGGTTTTACCGCTTAAAGATGCAGACAATTGCTCAACCACAGGTTTAAATTGTTCTGCAGCCGCGTCTAAAGCTTTCTTCTCTTCAGCATCTTGTAGATCGCCTAAATCAACCGCACCTTTAGATACGTTTTGCATTGGCGTGCCATCAAACTCCTGCACAAAGTTCATCGCCCACTCGTCTACGCGTTCTGCCATCAACAACACTTCAATGCCTTTTTTCTTAAACAACTCCAACTGTGGAGAATGCTTTGCTGCGTTCAAGTTGTCTGCCGTAACGTAGTAAATGGCTTTCTGACCTTCTTTCATTCGCGCTTTATAGTCCGCCAATGAGGTACTGATGTCATCATTACTTGAAGTAGCGTAGCGTAATAATTTCAGGATACGTTCACGGTTGCCAAAGTCTTCGCCTAAGCCTTCTTTTAAAACTGAACCAAATTCTTGATAGAATTGCTTAAATTTTTCTTGGTCTTTTTCATCTTCAGACTTGGCTAAATTGTCCAACATGGTCAACACACGACGGGTATTGCCTTCGCGGATGGTTTTAACATCACGGCTTTCTTGCAATAACTCACGGCTCACGTTCAATGGCAAATCGGCGCTATCCACCACACCTTGCACAAAGCGCAGATAATTTGGAATCAGGTTCTCTGCCTCATCCATAATAAATACGCGCTTCACATACAATTTAATCCCCGCTTTGGCTTCACGAGTAAAAATGTTGTGCGGTGCTTTACTTGGCACATACAACAACTGGGTGTATTCAGTACTGCCTTCAACGCGGTTATGCGCCCATGCCAATGGTGCGTCAAAATCATGACTGAGGTTTTTATAAAATTCGATGTACTGTTCTTCACTAATTTCGTTTTTATTGCGCGTCCACAACGCACTGGCCGAGTTAATTGCTTCCCATTCATCAGTTTTCACATACTGACCTGCTTTCGGCGTTTCACCTTCAGCTGCTTCTTCTTGCTGCCATACTTCTTTCTGCATTTGAATTGGCAAACTGATGTGATCAGAGTATTTATTGATGATCTGCTTAACTTTGTAGCTTTCTAAATAATCCAGTGCATCTTCACGCAAGTGCAGAATAATATCGGTACCCCGTTCTGCTTTGTGAATTTGCTCAACATCAAACTCGCCAGTACCCGTGCTGCTCCAACGCACGGCTTCATCTGCAGCCAATCCTGCACGGCGTGATTCCACAGTAATTTTATCCGCCACGATAAAACCTGAATAAAAACCCACACCAAATTGACCAATCAATTGCGCATCGGCTTTTTGATCGCCTGTCAATTTAGACATAAAGTCTTTGGTGCCCGATTTGGCAATGGTACCCAAATGCTCAATCGCTTCCTGTTGGCTTAAACCAATGCCGTTATCTGAAATGGTTATGGTTTTTTGATCTTGATCTAAACGAATACGCACACGTAAATCAGGATCATTTTCATAATATTCAGGATGATTGATACCCTCAAAACGTAATTTGTCGCAGGCATCTGATGCGTTAGAAATCAGTTCACGCAAAAAAATTTCAGGGTTGGAATAAAGAGAATGGGTCACCAAATGTAATAACTGCGCCACTTCGGCTTGGAAACTGTGTTTTTGGCTTTGCTCGCTCATTCATCACTCCTTAAATTCATAAACATGGTTATTGTTGGATGTGTTAATGAATTGGAGTGATTGCCAGATTTTTCAAGCCTAAACCCAGAAAAATTTAAAAAGGCGCACGTTGATAGACCTGATTTAAATGATACTCTAATTTCTGCTGACGCAAATTATACACTTGGGTTAAACAATCGACGGAAGCGCCACAACGATCACGCAACTCTAACCAACGCAGTTGTTCATCACGAATTTGTGAGCGCGTCCCCATAGCGACCAAACGGCTGACGATACGATAGGTGGTGGCCATTTTCACATCGGCATCATTGACCGCACGATGTTCACAAATGGCATGTTCCGTTTGTGTTTTGGCTTTCTCACAAGAAAAACTTGCCGCATGCCCCGCAACACTTAGCATTAAACCAAGACACACTAACCAACCATATTTGATCGACATGAATAAATTCCTTATTTATTGTTCTTTACTTTATCTTTCAGACTGTAAATGAACATGGCATATGCTCTCAATTTTTTCATTCGCTACATTTGTTATTTTTTGCAATAAAAAAAACCCCACCCTAAAGATGGGGTTGCGCTGATTTTTATTATTATAAAGAGCTACGTTTTATGATTAAAATTTGTAGCTATAACCGATGGTGTACACCATTGGGTCGATGTCCAGATCAAACTTTTCAGCTCCTAATGCAGCAGCAGTATCTGCTGTTAAAGTAACTTCAGGACTCAATTGTGCATAACGTGCATCAAAGAATACACCCCAATTTTTCGCATCAGCTGGCTGGAAGTTAAAACCGATTTGACCTGCAAAACCAAAGTCTTCTTTTACATCTTTAGCAACACCTTCTTCATCCCATGCGATAAATGCCGTACCACCGACACCAATGTATGGTGTAAAACGGGTTGAATTTTTAAAGTGGTATTTAGCAGTTAATGTTGGCGGTAAATGCTTAATCTTCGCACCATTATCACCATTCACTAGCACATCATGACTAATTGGTGTAGCCAACAATAGTTCCGCAGAGATATTGTCGTTAAAGAAATACTCTACAGATGGTGTAAATGCATATTCATGATCAGCTTCAACATTCACAGGGCCAATTAAAGTATTTAGTGATGTATCAGCTGTTGGAGAAATCACAGAACCTCCAACTTTAACTTGCCATTCACCGGCCATAGCAGAAGCAGACATTCCCATTAATGCAATTAGAGCAACTTTCTTTAACATTTCAAAACCACCTTTAAAATAAAAAATCTTAACGCTTAATTAATATTAAACACGACCACTATTAATATGCAACACATATTAAACATTATATTTTAATTATTTTATAAGTTATTAATTATTATATAAATTTATTTTAAATAGACCAATTTACTTGGTTTTTAAAACCGAGTTAATTAATAAAGTTTAATTTATTATTTCCCGACCATATTACTCAATTTTATTTAAAAATAAATTAAAAGATTCATTTACAATACATCTTATATTTATTTAAAAACTAACACAAATTTATTTTAAATTGATTAATTCACTCAGAATTTATATTTTTAAATCATAGGAAATTAATAAAAATTATTAAAATTAAATAAAGAGAATTAAAATCACCTTCATTCGAATATATGAAGCTGATGACAATGAAAACAGACTATTTTGTTTAGAGATTTAAAATCGTGTATTGAGATGGAATCGGCAGATGTGAGGATGAACTTGAGGAAGATTCTTCTTGTCGTTTTAGCACGATGCTGCAACGTGCCCAGCCTATTCTGAACACGTGTGCTTACAAGTTTTGGTGATGATTTACAGCACCATCGCTGCAATCCAGCCAAAAATCATCAATGGAATATTAAAGTGAATAAAAGTCGGTACCACACTGTCTTTCATGTGGTCGTGCTGCCCATCCATATTTAAACCCGAAGTTGGCCCCAAGGTTGAATCCGATGCTGGAGAACCCGCATCTCCTAAGGCTGCTGCTGTACCAATAATCGCAATGGTTGCTGCAGGGCTAAAACCGAACTGCAAACATAAAGGCACATAAATAATCGCTAAAATAGGCACGGTAGAGAAAGATGAGCCAATCCCCAAGGTGATTAACAAACCAATCAATAACATTAAAAATGCAGCCAAAGCTTTGCTATTGCCAATCCATTCCACCGACGCTTCTACCAAAGCAGGCACTTGATTAGTCGCTTCAATCACTGAAGCGAAACCTTGTGCAGCAATCATAATAAAGCCGATGAGTGCCATCATACGCATACCTGTAATGATCACATCATCTGCTTCTTTCCATTTGAAAATTCCCGCACAGCTTAAAATGGCAACACCCACCAAACCTGCCAGAATCATCGAATCTGAATACAATTGCACCGCCAAGGTTGCAATAATCGCAAACACTGCCATCCACAAGGTAAATTTTGCAATCTGAGGCGCTTGTAGGGTTGGCGCGGCGGTATTTGCATTGAGCTCACTCGAAATGCTTTGGGTACGCTCTACCTGCACATCTTGATAATGTCGAGGCTTACGATAGCTCACAAACAACGCGATCAATAGACCTATGAACATTCCAAATACAGGAATAAACATAGCAGAAGGAATATCTTCATTTTGAATGGCAAAACCATACGGAGCACCAAAGGTGTTGATATTGTGCGCCAAAATATCATTCAGGAAGATTGCACCAAAACCGAAAGGAACAAACATATAGGTGGCAACCAAACCAAAAGTCAGCAAACAAGCCACTGCACGACGGTCTAGGTTTAGATGATTGAAAACACTCAATAAAGGTGGAATCAATACAGGAATAAATGCAATATGTACAGGAATTAGGTTTTGTGAAAATACCGCTGCCAAAGCCACAGTAAAATAAATCAGATATTTAACGCGGTTCTGTACCTTAGTATTACTGCTACCTGTTAAAGTGCGAATCAGCTTATACGCCAATAAGTCTGGCAAACCTGAACGTGCCAAAGCCAAAGCAAATGCACCTAAAATACCGTAAGCAAGAGCAATTTTAGCGCCACCACCTAAACCATTATTAAACGCATCTAAAGTGCCTTGTAAGCCTAAACCAGCCAGTAAACCACCTGAGACTGCACCAATAACCAAGGCAAAAACCACAGGCACACGAGCCAACGACAATCCGAACATGATTGCAATGGCAGCAAGAATTGCGAACATAAGAGATGAAAATTCAAAAAAGAAGCTATTTTATCAGAGATTATGCAGATTGGAGTTGACCAAACATTCAACTCCGACAAGCGTTTCTGATTTAAATTGCTGCAGCATGTGAATTTAAATTACTGCAGCATGTGAATTTGAATGACCTAAGGCAAAATCACGGATGGCAGTAGCAACCGCTTGTGGCTGACTAAGAATTGCCCAATGATTGGCAGCCAACTCTACACGTTGAAAATCATCTACCCAAAGCGACATTTCATCAATCAATTCAGCACCCACAAATTGATCATATTTCAAGACAATAGCTTGCACAGGACAAATTGCATAACGTTGACGCGGCTTTAATAAACGTGGGATAAAATTGGCACGATATAAATTGACGCCATAGCGCCCATCTTTGCGGATATTAGGATTGATCGCAATATCTTGATCGCGTTCTAAGCGCATCACTACCTGACGCCATTGTTCAGGTTGAAAGAACTGCCAAACTGTAGGCGCAAGTGCAGGAAGTTGAAAGGCAGCAATATACCAAGATTTACGCATTTGTTTGAAAAATTTAATTTTATTTTCAGAAAACTGCTTACGCATCCAGAACGCTGCATGATCCAAACATGGGCCTGAAATACTGCTGTACGATAAAATTCGTCCCTTTAATTCTGGATCCGTCACTGCTTCCCAAGACTGAATTGAACCCCAGTCATGAGCTGCCAAGTGAAATGCACGCTGCCCCAAAACGGCATTAGCAACAGCCATTAAATCTGCAGCCAATTGAGCCAAGCTATAGGCACGAATGGATTTAGGAATGGAGGATTGTCCCGCACCACGCACATCATAACTCACCACATAAAAATCTTGCACCAACACGGCAATCACCCGTTCCCAGACTTCTTGGTTATCTGGATAGCCATGCACCAAAATCAGTGCAGGTGCTTTTTTTTCGCCCCAAGTTTTGACATAAAGCTGTTGTCGATCAGAGGTTTCAATCCATTGCGTTTGCGCTTGCATAAACATCCTGTTGGTTTTTATTGACACGATTGCTGTTGAGAATAACAAAATATGCCATAGGTTTGCTTAAATTTCATACTAATATAAAAGACAATCTGCTCTAGGCTCTATGAAATATCACATGAATCTCATCAAAAAATTACAGCAACTTCCTATCGTTTCCAAATACTTTTTAAATCGCTATCCACCCTATCGGGGTGCAGGCATTGAAATCGATCAAATCGATTTAGCCAACCACCATGTCCGTGTCAAAATGCCACTGACCCGCAAAAATCAAAACATTGTCGGGGTGCATTTTGGCGGCAGTCTCTATTCCATGGTAGATCCATTTTATATGTTAATTCTGATGCATCACTTGGGTTCAAAATATATTGTTTGGGATAAAGCTGCGACGATTCATTTCCTAGCCCCTGGGCGCAGTACAGTCTATGCCGATATTCGCCTAAGTGCTGCTGAAGTCGAAGAAATTAAACAACTCGCAGAAGACTATGCTCCTCTGACACGTCAATATACGCTCAATATTATCGATGAATCAGGTGTACGAATTGCAGAAGTGCATAAAACGTTATATATCCGACGTAAAAAGCCCAAAGCCGTAGCAACGTAATTTTTAGCTCACATAAAAACGCAGAATCTAATGATTCTGCGTTGTTGGTAATATTATTTTAATCAAAAGACAAAAAGATCAATGTCACCGACAAACTTCTCTACTCTTTTTGAGCAGGTATGAATTAATTAACGTATTACTGTTGATACATCAGTGGATCATAAAAATTATAAACATTGATAGTATTTAAAATTAAAGGATCATTAAAATGAAAAAAAATCTTGTGCCAATCTTTTCCCTACTTTGTTTCTATTCATCGACATCCCTCCATGCTTTGGTGCCGAATACATTTACCAAAGTCCAGACTTTGAAAAATGTGGCTTATGGATCTCATCCTCAACAAGTGATGGATGTCTATTTCCCTGCCAAAGTACTCACAGATCAAACACCAGCCCCGCTCATGATGATGGTCCATGGCGGTGCTTGGAAAATGGGTGATAAAAATCATGCTGCTGTGGTCAAAAATAAGCTGAGTTACTGGACCAAGCAAAACTGGATTTTTGTGTCTATCAACTATAGATTAGTTCCAGATGTGACCGTACAGCAGCAAACTCAGGATATCGCCCAAGCGCTTATTTATATCCAAAATCAGGCACCGCATTGGCATGCTGACTCAAAACGCTTGGTGCTGATGGGACATTCTGCGGGCGCACACCTGGTCAGTCTATTAACCGTTCGCCCCCATTGGCTGGCACCCCAGCCACAGCCTTGGCGTGCTACAGTTGCTTTAGATAGCGCGGCTTATGATATAGAAAAGATAATGCAAACACGTCATGCACGTTTTTATGATCAAGCCTTTGGTGATCAACCTTCCAACTGGAAAGCCCTTTCTCCGATAGCTCAGCTACATCAAGCTTTACCTGCATTTCTCGCGGTGTGCTCAACCATCCGTGCAGATCAACCCTGTACTCAAGCTCGACAATTTATTCAACAAGCACAGAAATTCGGAACTCAAACCCAGTTATTGCCTGTCCGACTTTCACATGCTGAAATCAACAAGTCATTGGGACAAAATAATGCTTATACTCAAGCAGTCAATCAATTTATCCAAACGCATTAATTTTTCAGCTAGCGCATAAAAAACGCAGAATCATAAGACTCTGCGTTGGATGTACTGAAATATAAATACTTCAGTAGGATGGCATGGCTGTTCGTATTCAGATTAACGCTTTTGCTCGATGGCTGCACCAGCACCACCACCAACAGCACCACCGATTGCAGCGCCTGCATTACCACCTATCACTTCTTTACCTAAAATTGAACCAATCGCACCGCCAATTCCACTATAGGTTGCGTTACGGTTAGAACCATCTTGGGTTTTACTTCCAACTGCTGCACCTGCACCTGCGCCTGCTGCTGCACCAACACTACCACCTACGCTGTTACCCGCTGCGCCACCAACGGCACCGCCTAATGCTGCAGCACCAATACGTTGGTCATTAGAACTCATGCTTTCACAACCCGCCATAAGCATGGTCGATACTGTGGCAATTGCCAATACACTCAATACTTTTTTCATGGTGATCACTCCCCCTCGGTCTATTCGCTCTCAGCTTAGTGCATATTGCGGTAACAACTTTGAAAAAACTGTTACCAAGCACAGCAAGATGAAGGTATTTCTGTAAAAGACTTAAGGCTGAATAGATGATTCAGCAACATCTTCTTCCAAAAGCACGACATCTCTTGTGGTTTGTCCATCTTCAGTAAACACAGCATGAGAAACTGTTTCTTTGCTTTCAGGCGTTTTGACCCGATCCAGTTTTAATGTGCGATGAATTGGCGCCTGCCCCTGCTTATATTCCATGCCTTCTGCATCAATCGTTTTCACTTCAGAAATGACTTTACCATCCTGCTTTAGGGTTTTATTCAACTCAATTTTTGAGGTTGGTACAATCACCCCACCTTTTTGAATCACAGGAATACCCAATTGTTTCTCTGAAAACTGTGCTTGATCATCATCAAAAACAACTTCCTTTGCCACAATATCTTTACCCTGATTGCTCACTTCAAAAATCGTGGCTTCTACATGGCGTATAGGCTTTTCACCTGTCACTGTACGAATCACTTCAGTTTTTAGAATAGGCACAATGGCTTTGTCTTTCACCACAATGCTGTTTGGCATTGGTGCAGCCGAAACAGACACACTCAGTAGCATTGCCGATAAACACAGTGTCAGTCCTCTAAATTGCATAAGCTATCCCCTTAGTTTTCTTGATATTTTTAAATTGTTCTTAATTCACTATATGCAATATTGCGGCTTTATTAAAGCAAAATATGCAACTAAAACGTTGGCAAAAAAAAGACGCCTCGAAAGGCGTCTTTAAATGATGCTTTAAAACGAATTAGAGATCGTTAAATTCATCGCTAAATGCTTGGCTTAATGCTTGATCTACATCAGAGAAATCATTCACTAATGCCAATTCAGCAGCTTCAGCTTCTTGACGACGACGCTCTAAGTGGTAAGCAAGACCCGTACCTGCTGGGATCAAACGACCCACAACAACGTTCTCTTTCAAGCCACGTAAATCATCTTCTTTACCTGTTACAGCCGCTTCAGTTAACACACGTGTAGTTTCCTGGAACGATGCAGCAGAAATGAACGAGTCTGTTGAAAGCGATGCTTTGGTGATACCCATCAATTGACGTTCAAACTTCGCTGGGAACTTGTTTTGTGCAAGTACAGCTTGGTTTTCTTGTACCACGCGAATGTAATCCACTTGTTCGCCTTTGATGAAGCTCGTATCGCCACCATCGGTGATTTCAACTTTACGCAACATTTGACGCACGATGACTTCAATGTGCTTATCGTTAATTTTTACACCTTGTAAGCGGTAAACGTCTTGAACTTCGTTCACGATGTAGTTGGTTAATGCCACTTCACCTTTCAAGCGTAAGATGTCATGTGGGTTTTGTGGACCATCAGAAATGGTTTCACCACGGTTCACATGCTCACCTTCAAACACGTTGATGTTACGCCATTTTGGAATCAACTCTTCGTAAATCTCAGAGCCATCATCTGGTGTAATCACTAAACGGTTCTTACCTTTGGTTTCTTTACCAAAGCTCACGATACCTGACACTTCTGCAAGAATCGCATGCTCTTTTGGTTTACGTGCTTCAAACAAGTCAGCAACGCGTGGTAAACCACCGGTAATATCACGAGTACGTGAAGATTCTTGTGGTACACGACCAATAACGTCACCCACACCGATATTTTCGCCATCACGGACAGAAAGAATCGTGTTCTGTGGCAAGAAGTAGAACTGTTCGCCACCATCCACAGTGTCTAATACCACAGCAGGACGTAAGTCTTTACCTGACGCAGGACGTGAAGTCACTGGCAAGATTTCAACTGTGGTCATACCTGTTGCATCATCAGTTTTCGAGGTTGCAGTCACGCCATCAGCAATTTGGCTGAAACGGATTTTACCCGCAACTTCGGTCACAAGTGGATGCGTGTGTGGATCCCAAGTCGCCACAATACCGCCAGCTTCTACCGCTTCGCCATCTTTGAGCAAGATTGACGCACCGTATGGCAGTTTATAACGCTCACGCTCACGACCTAACTCATCGGCAATACCAATTTCACCTGAACGTGAAACAGATACCAAGTGACCTTTAGCGTGTTGTACAGTTTTCACGTTATGGAAACGTACTGAACCTTTGTTACGCACTTGTACGCTATTGGCTGCAGAAGTTCGGCTTGCCGCACCACCCACGTGGAATGTACGCATGGTTAACTGTGTACCTGGCTCACCAATCGATTGAGCAGCCATTACACCCACAGATTCACCTGGATTCACCAAGTGACCACGTGCTAGGTCACGACCATAACACTTCGCACATACACCAAAGGTCGATTCACAAGATACCACTGAACGTACTTTTACTTCATCGACACCTTGCTCTTCTAAGAAGTTAGCAAGTTTTTCATCAATGAGTGTGTTACGTGGCAGAATAACTTCGTCTGAACCCGCTTTCTTCACATCTTCTGCAGTTACACGACCTAATACACGCGTACCAAGGTTTTCAATGACATCACCACCTTGAATGAATGGTGTCATCACTAAACCGCCATAAGTACCGCAATCTGGCTCAGTAATTACCAAGTCTTGTGCAACGTCAACCAAACGACGTGTCAAGTAACCTGAGTTCGCTGTTTTCAATGCGGTATCGGCCAAACCTTTACGCGCACCGTGAGTTGAAATGAAGTACTGAAGTACCGTCAAACCTTCACGGAAGTTCGCTTTAATTGGCGTTTCAATGATCGAACCATCTGGTTTCGCCATCAAACCACGCATACCCGCCAACTGACGAATCTGTGCCGCACTACCACGCGCACCTGAATCCGACATCATGTAGATCGAGTTGAATGATTTTTGCTTCTCGTCTTCACCCTGTTTGTTTTTCACAGTTGTGAATGACAAGTTGTCCATCATCGCTTTAGCAACTTGGTCGTTGGTACGTGCCCAAATATCGACCACTTTGTTATAACGCTCACCCGCAGTTACGAAGCCTTGCTCGAACTGTTGTTCAATTTCACGAACTTCAGTTTCTGCTTTTTCAATAATTGCTTGTTTTTGTGGTGGAATAACCATGTCTTCCATACCCACAGAAACACCTGAACGTGTCGCTTGACGGAAGCCCAAGTACATCAATTGGTCTGCAAAAATAACCGTGTCTTTTAGACCTAATTTACGGTAGCAAGAGTTGATTAACTTTGAGATGTTCTTTTTGTTCATCTCTAGGTTAATTTGCTCGAAGCTTAAACCTTCAGGCACAACTTCCCAAAGTAAGCAGCGACCTGGTGTCGTATCTACAACAATAGTTTGTTGCTCACGCTCACCATTTTCATTGATTACGGTTTGGTGTACACGTGCTTTTACGCGAGCGTGTAAGTCAACTTGACCTGTTGCCAATGCACGGTTTACTTCGTGCGTATCAGCAAACACCATGCCTTCACCTTTGGCATTGATTGCATCACGAGTGATGTAATACAAGCCCAACACCACGTCCTGAGATGGTACGATGATTGGTTCACCGTTCGCAGGAGACAAGATGTTGTTGGTGGACATCATTAACGCACGCGCTTCTAATTGCGCTTCAAGCGTTAATGGTACGTGTACCGCCATTTGGTCACCGTCGAAGTCGGCGTTAAACGCAGCACAAACGAGTGGGTGTAGACGGATGGCTTTACCTTCAATCAGGATCGGTTCAAATGCTTGAAGACCCAAACGGTGAAGTGTAGGCGCACGGTTCAACATCACTGGGTGTTGACGAATCACAGAGGCAAGTACGTCCCAAACTTCTGGGGTTTCGCGCTCAACCATTTTCTTCGCAGCTTTAATGGTGGTAGCTTGACCTGAAGCTTGTAGTTTCGCAAAGATGAATGGCTTGAACAGTTCAAGTGCCATTTTCTTCGGAAGACCGCACTGGTGTAAACGTAGGTTTGGACCAACGGTAATCACCGAACGACCTGAATAGTCAACACGCTTACCAAGTAAGTTTTGACGGAAACGACCTTGCTTACCTTTGATCATATCTGCCAAAGATTTAAGCGGACGCTTGTTTGAACCTGTGATTGCACGACCACGACGACCGTTATCTAACAAGGCATCAACAGACTCTTGTAACATACGTTTTTCGTTACGTACGATGATGTCTGGCGCTGCAAGGTCAAGAAGACGCTTCAAACGGTTGTTACGGTTAATCACACGACGATAAAGATCGTTCAAGTCAGACGTCGCAAAACGACCACCTTCAAGTGGAACCAACGGACGAAGATCTGGTGGAAGTACAGGCAGTACATTCATCACCATCCATTCTGGCTTGTTGTTCGACTCTTTGAACGCTTCCATCAACTTCAAACGCTTAGACGCTTTTTTCAGCTTAGTTTCTGAAGTTGTTTGTGGAATTTCTTCACGTAAACGAGCAATTTCAGCTTCAAGATCGATGTCTTTTAACAAGTCTTGAACTGCTTCAGCACCCATTTTCGCAGTGAATTCATCACCATGCTCTTCTAGAGCATTGAAGTATTCTTCGTCATTGAGAAGTTGATATTTCTCAAATGGCGTCATACCTGGGTCAGTAACCACATAAGATTCGAAATACAATACGCGCTCGATATCACGTAAAGTCATATCAAGTAATAAACCAATACGGCTTGGTAATGATTTCAAGAACCAAATGTGTGCAACTGGAGAAGCGAGTTCGATGTGACCCATACGCTCACGACGAACTTTTGCAGTCGTTACTTCAACGCCACATTTTTCACAAATGACGCCTTTGTATTTCATACGCTTGTATTTACCACACAAGCATTCGTAATCTTTTACTGGACCAAAAATTTTGGCACAGAATAAACCATCACGTTCAGGCTTAAACGTACGATAGTTAATGGTTTCTGGCTTTTTAACTTCACCGTGAGACCATGACTTAATCATTTCTGGTGACGCAAGACCAATACGGATGCGGTCAAACTCTACTGGAGCATGACCGTCTGAATCCGTCTTTTTGCGCATGATATCGAGCAAGTCTTTCAATTTTTTTCTCCGTGTGCTGGGAGGCTGTTTTCACATCCCAACTGGGTCACAAATATTGTTTTTTAACTGAGTTTTAATCCCCCTTAATCCCCCTTTTTCAAAGGGGGAAAAGTCCCTCTTTTATAAAGAGGGATTTAGGGAGATTTAATGGAGATGCTTAGTCACCATTTTTCAGTTCAATGTTGATACCTAAAGAACGGATCTCTTTGGTCAATACGTTAAACGATTCAGGCATACCTGGGTCCATATAATGGTTACCATCTACAATGTTCTTATAGATACGGGTACGACCTTCAACGTCATCCGACTTCACAGTGAGCATTTCTTGAAGCGTGTATGCTGCACCGTATGCTTCAAGTGCCCAGACTTCCATCTCACCGAAACGCTGACCACCGAATTGTGCCTTACCACCCAACGGCTGTTGCGTTACAAGTGAGTAAGAACCTGTAGAACGTGCGTGCATCTTGTCATCCACCAAGTGGTTGAGTTTGAGCATGTACATATAACCTACAGTCACTGGACGGTCAAATTTCTCGCCTGTACGACCATCGTACAACACGGTTTGACCAGAACGTGGTAATTCAGCCAGTTCAAGTAATTCTTTAATTTGACCTTCTTCTGCACCATCAAATACAGGAGTAGCCAACGGAACACCTGCACGTAAGTTGCCAGCCAATACCAAGATTTCATCATCAGTTAAGCTGTCAAGATCTTCTTGCTCGCCACCAACTTTGTTATAAATCTTGTCTAGGAACTCACGTAGTTCAGCAATTTCACGTTGTTGTTTGAGCATTTTATCAATTTGCTCACCCAAACCTTTGGCTGCCATACCCAAGTGTGTTTCAAGAATCTGACCCACGTTCATACGCGATGGTACGCCTAGTGGGTTCAATACGATATCTACTGGTACACCGTTAGCATCGTGCGGCATGTCTTCTACAGGCAAGATGTTTGATACAACACCTTTGTTACCGTGACGACCCGCCATCTTGTCACCCGGTTGGATGCGACGCTTAACAGCAAGATAAACTTTAACAACTTTCAACACGCCCGTAGTGAGTTCATCGCCTGTAGAAAGCTTACGTTTCTTCTCAGCGAATTTCTCATCAATTTCAAAGCTCTTCTCTTTCAAGAAAGTTTGAATTTGAGTTAAACGCTCAGCAATTGCTTCATCACTTGGTTGAATTTCAAGTAGATCAACTAACTCTAAACCAGACAACACATCTTCAGAAAGTTTGTCGCCACGTTTAGTTGTACCGCCACCGTTAGATTCTTGACCTTTTAATAAGCGGATAATACGTTCACGCGCTGCTTCTTCAAAGATTTTGTATTCTTCTTTCAAGTCTTTGCGGTATGCATCAAGTTGTGCTTTTTCAATCGCTTGTGCACGTTCGTCTTTTTCTAGACCATCACGGGTAAAGACTTGAACGTCAATCACAGTACCTTTAGTACCTGATGGAACGCGCAATGATGAATCTTTCACATCTGCTGCTTTTTCACCGAAGATTGCACGAAGCAATTTTTCTTCAGGCGTTAACTGAGTTTCACCCTTAGGCGTTACTTTACCAACAAGAATGTCGCCTGCAGTCACTTCAGCACCAATGTAAACGATACCAGACTCGTCTAGTTTAGACAGTGCAGCTTCGCCCACGTTTGGAATATCAGCTGTGATTTCTTCCGCACCCAATTTGGTATCACGTGCAACACATGACAATTCTTGAATGTGAATCGAAGTTAAACGGTCTTCTTGAAGTACACGCTCAGAAAGCAAGATCGAGTCTTCGTAGTTATAGCCATTCCAAGTCATGAACGCGACACGCATGTTCTGACCGAGTGCAAGCTCACCGCCATCTGTAGATGGACCGTCAGCCAATACATCACCACGACCTACCTTATCACCCATCTTCACCAAAACTTTTTGGTTAATACAAGTGTTTTGGTTTGAACGTGTGTATTTGATCAGGTTGTAGATATCTACACCTGCTTCACCCGCGATCATTTCTTCTTCGTTCACACGAATGACTACACGTGAAGCATCGACATATTCAATACGACCACCACGGTTTGCAATCACACATACACCTGAGTCATGTGCTACGTTCGCTTCCATCCCTGTACCCACAAGTGGTTTATCAGCGATAAGCGTCGGAACAGCCTGACGTTGCATGTTCGATCCCATCAAGGCACGGTTGGCGTCATCGTGCTCAAGGAATGGAATCAGTGATGCTGCTACAGATACAACCTGCTGTGCAGAAACGTCCATGTGCGTCACGCGCTCTGGCGGCATACGCACGAAGTCACCTTGGTAACGTACAGATACGAATTCTTCTGTTAAATTGCCATCTTGGTCTACGCTTGAGTCCGCTTGCGCAATGATCGTGCCCACTTCTTCAATTGCAGATAAATACTCAACCTCATCGGTTACACGACCATCAACCACTTTACGGTATGGCGTTTCCAAGAAGCCAAAATTATTACATTTTGCATAAACAGAAAGCGAGTTGATCAAACCAATGTTTGGACCTTCAGGCGTTTCAATTGGACACACACGACCATAGTGAGTTTGGTGTACGTCACGTACCTCAAAGCCTGCACGTTCACGTGTCAAACCACCTGGACCAAGCGCAGATACGCGACGCTTGTGGGTAATTTCAGACAACGGGTTGTTTTGGTCCATGAACTGAGACAATTGGCTTGAACCAAAGAATTCTTTGATTGCAGCAGCCACTGGCTTCGCATTGATTAAATCTTGCGGAGACAGGTTGTCTGTTTCAGCTTGTGACAAACGCTCTTTTACAGCACGCTCAACACGTACCAAACCAACACGGAATTGGTTTTCAGTCATCTCGCCCACTGAACGTACGCGACGGTTACCCAAGTGGTCGATATCGTCGACTTCACCTTTACCGTTACGGATTTCGATCAATGTTTTAAGTACATCGGTAATGTCTTCGTTAGACAAAATACCTTCAACTTCACGTGATTTCTGATCTGTACCCACTTCGTAAGGACGACCCAAACGACGGTTGAACTTCATACGACCTACTGGCGATAAATCATAACGCTCAGAAGAGAAGAACAAGTTATTGAACAGATTTTCAGCGGCTTCTTTCGTCGGTGGCTCACCTGGACGCATCACTTTGTAGATTTCTACCAAAGCATCTTCACGACCAACAGTTGTATCTGCACGTAAGGTGTCCGCAATGAACGAACCACGGTCGATGTCATTGGTGAATAGGATGTTAAATTGTTTAACACCACCTTCTGCAAGTTTCACCATGATTTCATGGCTTAACAAGGTGTTTGCAGCAATCACATCGCCATCTTTTAGCTGGATGTCTTCTGCAGTAATATGTTCGTACAAGTACTCATCAGGAACTGAAAGCTTCTCAAGACCAGCTGCTTCCATTTGACGTACGTGACGCGCATTAATGCGTTTACCTTGCTCAACAATCACTTTGCCGTCAGTATCAGTGATGTCAAATTGTGCCATTTCGCCACGTAAGCGTTCTGGGACAAGGTCAATTTGGTAGCTACCCATGTCTAAATAGACAGGTACTTTCTCAAAGAACAAGTCTAGGATTTGTTCATTGCTATAGCCCAATGCACGCAACACTACAGTCGCAAGCAATTTACGACGACGGTCAATACGCACATAAACGAGGTCTTTGGCATCGAATTCAAAGTCTAACCATGAGCCACGGTAAGGAATAATGCGTGCTGAATACAACACTTTACCGCTCGAGTGGGTCTTACCTTTATCGTGGTCAAAGAACACGCCTGGTGAACGGTGTAATTGAGAAACAATTACACGCTCAGTACCGTTAATCACAAAGGTACCGTTATCCGTCATCAATGGCATTTCGCCCATGTAGACTTCTTGCTCACGCACATCTTTGATTGATTTCGTTTCACGATCTTTAATGATCAAACGAATTTTTACGCGCATTGGTGCCGCATAAGTTGAGCCGCGAAGAATACACTCACGTACATCAAACTCAGGCTTACCAAGACTATACTCAACAAATTCTAAAGCAGCATTGCCAGAATAACTTTCTATAGGAAAAACTGAACGAAATGCGGCTTGGAGACCGATATCTTCGCGGCTTTTTGGAGTTTTGCCATCTTGAAGGAAAGTACGGTACGAGTCGACTTGAATCGAAAGCAAGTACGGTGCATCCATTACTTGGGGCAATTTACCAAAATTCTTACGGATCCGTTTCTTTTCGGTATATGAGTATGCCATCTGGAGTCCTCGGAAAGTAAACTAAACCCGCCTGCAGAACGGGTTTAGAAGGAATTACGCAGGCCGATATGGCCACCACTCTTTACAAATGCTGCAATTTTTAGTGGTATTAAAACGCTTAACAATATTTTTAAATGTGGAAAAATATTGGTAAGCGTTTGATTTTATTGATTTATATTGTTTTCGATGGTTTTCCCATCATTCAAACAAAAATCGAGCCGATAATTGTAACGCAAAAAGGCTGATGACCCAAGAGCCATCAGCCATTTTTTGGAGTCGATTATAAAAAAATCGACTCCCCTTAAGATTACTTAAGTGTAACTGTAGCACCAGCTTCTTCAAGTTTCTTCTTAAGCTCTTCACCTTCTTCTTTAGAAACAGCTTCTTTGATCACTGAAGGAGCGCCTTCAACGATGTCTTTAGCTTCTTTAAGACCAAGGCCAGTAGCTTCACGAACTGCTTTAATTACAGCAACTTTGTTCGCACCGAAAGAAGTCAACTCAACGTTGAATTCAGATTGCTCTTCTGCAGCAGCAGCGCCAGCGCCTGGAGCAGCAGCAACAGCAACAGCAGCAGCTGATACATTGAATTTCTCTTCAAAAGCAGAGATAAGTTCAACAAGTTCAAGAACAGTTTTTTCAGCAACTGCGTTTAAGATTTCTTCGTTAGTTAAAGCCATGAGAATAACTCCAAATGGAAATTGAATGGTGTGGAAATAAATTTAAGCTTATGCAGCTTCTGACTCGTTTTTCTCTTTGAGCGCAGTAATAAGGCGACCCAATTTCGAAATAGGAGCTTGAAGAACGTTTGCAAGCATAGTAAGCGCTTTTTCTTGGTTCGGAAGATTCGCAATTACGCTAACTTCAGCACCTTTATAAAGTTTGCCGTCAAATGCAGCAGCTTTAAGTTCAAATGCTTTATTCGTTTTAGCGAATTCTTCGAACAAGCGTGCAGCTGCACCCATGTCGTCTTCAGAAGTTGAGAAAGCTAAAATTGTTGGGCCAACAAGGTTGTCGTTCAAGATCGTGAATTGCGTATCTTGAAAAGCACGTTTAGCCAAAGTATTACGTACAACACGTGTAGTAACACCTAATTTACGCGCTTCAACACGTAGAGCCGTTAATTGCTCAACGCTCATACCTTGATAGTCAGCAACAACAGCAGAGAACGCTTTAGAAGCAACTTCGTTAACTTCTGCTACGATCTGTTTTTTGTCTTCGATAAGAAGAGCCATTGTAAAACCTCCTAACGGTGATTTATGTGCTTACGTGAAGCACACTCCCAATTCGTAAATTCATTGCTGAACTTACACGCGGAGGAGGAATAAATCACACCACCGCGTCTACCCAGGCTGGAAGATTAAGAAAGCAGCATAAAACTACTCTCGCCTGAGGTCTTTGACGCTGATAAATTCTCATTTACCAATTCAAAGTCCGCCTGAATGTCCCCCTCTCCTGCTAGGAGAGGGTTAGGGAGAGGTTTAACCCTCATCCCGACCTTCTCCCAGAGGGAGAAGGAGACTTTTCAGGACTTTAAAATTCTTTCTAAGTCAGACTTAGTTAGAAACGTTCTGTACATCAATAACAAGACCAGGACCCATAGTAGAGCTCAAAGTGATCTTTTTGATGTATACGCCTTTAGAAGTTGCAGGCTTTAACTTTTTCAAGTCAGCAACTAAGGTTTCAACGTTTGAACGAACTGCTTCAGCAGTAAAGCCAACTTGACCAATCGCAGCGTGGATAATACCCGCTTTGTCTACACGGTAACGCGCTTGACCTGCTTTTGCATTTTTAACTGCAGTCGCAACGTCAGGAGTTACAGTACCCACTTTAGGGTTTGGCATTAAGCCACGTGGACCAAGAATCGTACCCAACTTACCTACTACGCGCATTGCATCCGGAGCTGCAATCACAACGTCAAAGTCAAGGTTACCCGCTTGAATGCTTTCAGCTAAGTCGTCGAAACCAACTACGTCTGCGCCTTCAGCTTTAGCAGCTTCTGCAGCAGCACCTTGAGCGAAAACAGCTACACGTACAGTTTTACCAGTACCTGCAGGAAGTGTAGTCGCACCACGAACAACCTGATCAGATTTACGTGGGTCAACACCTAGGTTTACCGCAACATCCAAAGATTCTTTGAATTTAGCAGCAGGAAGGTTGTTTAGAACTTCAACTGCTTCTTCCAAAGTGTAAACTTTGTTTGCTTCTACAGCAGCAGCAATGGCTTTTTGACGTTTAGTTAACTTTGCCATGTCTTATAGCTCCACATCCAAGCCCATAGAACGTGCAGAACCAGCAATGGTACGCACACGTGCTTCTAAATCAGCACCAGTTAAATCTGGTTCTTTAGTAGTCGCGATTTCTTCTAATTGAGCACGAGTCAACTTACCAACTTTGTTTTTGTTAGGTACAGCTGAACCCTTTTGAATGCCTGCAGCTTTCTTAAGAAGAATTGCAGCAGGAGGAGTTTTCATGATGAATGTGAACGACTTGTCGTTGTACACAGTGATCACTACAGGAATTGGCAAACCTGGTTCAACTTTTTGTGTAGCAGCATTGAATTCTTTACAGAATGCCATGATGTTAACACCACGTTGACCTAATGCAGGACCAATTGGTGGAGATGGATTCGCTTTACCAGCTGGAACTTGCAGCTTGATATAGCCGTCAATCTTCTTAGCCATTTCAAATTACCTCTGGGTACAAACGCCGCTAGGCTCCCCAATATTTTAAGTAACGATACCGTTACAACAACAATGCCCGATTCATCATAAATCGGGCGTTTTCCAACCACTCAAACTTAAACGGATTTTTCGACTTGACGAAATTCCAGCTCAACCTGAGTAGGTCGATTAAATACATTAATTGTCAACGTTAAACGTGACTTCTCGTATTGAACTTCTTCCACCACGCCTTTAAAGTCGGTGAATGGACCATCAATCACAAGTAATTCTTCGCCTGGTTCAAACATCGTCTTCGGACGAGGTGCTTCACCAGTATTGCGTACACGTGCAAGAATCGCGTCAGCTTCTTTTTGCGTAATTGGGGCAGGCTTTTCTGCTGTACCACCAATAAAACCTAAAACTTTTGGACACTCTTTAACAATGTGCCAAGTTTCATCGTTCATTTCCATTTCAACCAATACATAGCCTGGAAAGAACTTACGCTCTGACTTACGTTTCTTACCATCCTTCATTTCTACCACTTCTTCGGTAGGAACAAGGACTTCACCAAAGCTATCGGCAACAGCGCTACGCTGGATTCGATCATTAAGCGAACGCATCACTTGTTTTTCATAACCTGAGTAGGCATGAATAATGTACCAACGTTTCATAGCTCTTTTACCCGATAATTAACTTGATTGCCCAGCCTAACAAATAGTCAAAACACCACAATACAATTGAAGTGACTACAACAACAATCAATACATGCCATGACGTTGTTACAGTTTCCTGTTTAGTAGGCCAAGTGACTCGACGTAACTCAATACGTGAATCTTTAAGCAAACGAACAAAGCCTTTGCCTTGATGGGTGGCGTATAATAAACCTAAAGCCACAACGATACAAGCCAAAATTACCCCAACACGCACCCAAATATCATTGGCTGGTGCCCAATACGCAGGAAGATGCTGATTCACCATCATCGAAGCGATGAATAAAATCAAAGCGATACCCCACAACACGTAGTCTAATGGAGAACTCGATTGAACAACTTCAGCAGAATTATTTCTTTGAGGGATTGGCGCGTCGCTTAATGCGTCACGCGATTTATCATTCGACATTTTTGTACTCGTCGTAGAATTCGCGACTTATTATATGACTAGATTAGCCGACATCAAGCTTTTTTAAAAAAAGTGGCAGGCCAGGAGGGACTCGAACCCCCAACATTCGGTTTTGGAGACCGACGCTCTACCAATTGAACTACTGACCTACAAAACAGAACGAGAGCCAAAGCTCTCGACCTGTTTAACACATTCTATAATTATGCTGTTACTTTAGCAACAACACCCGCACCTACAGTACGACCACCTTCACGGATCGCAAAACGTAGACCTGGGTCCATTGCGATTGGGTGGATTAATTCTACTGACATTTCAACGTTGTCACCTGGCATTACCATTTCAACGCCTTCTTTCAACTGGATCGCACCAGTTACATCAGTTGTACGGAAATAGAATTGTGGACGGTAACCGTTAAGGAATGGAGTGTGACGACCCCCCTCTTCTTTAGAAAGTACGTATACTTCCGCATCGAATTTAGTGTGTGGCTTGATTGTACCTGGCTTAGCAAGTACTTGACCACGTTGTACGTCTTCACGCTTAGTACCACGTAAAAGAACACCAC
>NZ_VPBU01000017.1:0-64195 GCF_013418565.1 Acinetobacter sp. YH12135 | reverse complement strand
TGCAGTGCAACCGAAGCGATCGAGGTATTAGGATTTTTGCAGGCATTGATAATACTGAGTTTGAATTCTTTGCTGTATTTTCGGCGTTTTTTAGCAACAGGAGGTGTTGCTGAATATATATCCATGTACATGGATTAAGTCCCCACTTGTTTTTAGGTGGGAACTAAATTAAGGCTTATAGGATCGCTTGGTAAGGCTGTGTTAGCCGGATGCTTACTATAGATCTAAATACAGAAAATCATATACAAGAGAAAATACAAATACAATCTATCAAAATATCTTAAAAGAGTATTGTCAATTTGACATTACGCCAATCCTAACCAACACAGGCTACCGCTATTATGTTGATTTAAAAGCAGCTGATTTACCTCATCTATCCTACACGTTGTTATCCATGTTTTATCTTGGCACGGTAGCACGTTACAGACCTAGTGAAGCCAATGAACTATTGCAGGGTACGTTAAGACCTGTAGTAAGTGAGTTTGTAAATATTTCACCCAATCAATTCCTTTATCAATTATGTTCTATCTTATTAGAAAAAGAATGCGTAATGCCTTTTTCATCTATTACCCCTATGAGTACTATATAAATCAGGAATAAACACCTCCAAAGAATACTATAGGCATTTCACTTCAGATTCCCTATACTCAACCTAACAACACTCAACAAGAAAACGAGCTTATGAAACTTAAAACACTCATTTTATCGGGTTTAACTTGCCTTTCTCTTAGTGCGTGTACTTCTGCACCTGTTATTCCGCAGCTTACTGCAGGTGTTTTACAAGAAGTGAAAAATATTGAAGTTTACCCAGACACTGTCAATAACAGCGCCAAACTCACAAAATTTATTGATAAATGCGTGATCGAATTTACAGGCACACTGCAAGCAGGTCGTTCTATTGAACAATGGGCATTTAAAGGCAATGCATTAATTTCAGCTGGTTCTGCAACATTTGCACAAGATGGGACTAGCATAGCAACTCACTTTGACTTGCATGATGCAACTGTGCAAAAGAACTTCATCACCTTACGCAACCATTTTCATAAAGATGCGCTTGCACAATGCAACTAAGCTAAAAACAGCTTTGAATGTATCTTGATGTAGCAAGATTGTTGGACTTTCAATATAAATACAGCATCGCTTGATATTTCAAACTAAGATGATAAAAGCAGTGTAGCCATTGCTGCCCTGCTTTAACAACTCTCCAGAGTAACAAGACCCACAATTTTATGTGGGTCTTCTTCTTTAAGTCTGAAACTTTGCCATAGTTTCAAGCACTTTAAAGTCTCAAACACTGTAAATTTCACCTAAAAACACATCATACTTGCGAAAAATAAACACTGCAGATCATCTAGGCTTTATACAATGCAGTACATTCCATTCAAAACCTTTCAACGACCAGTATTCGGCATCCTAAGAGGCACAGCACAATGAAAAAGATCAATATCAGCATTTGTATTGGACTATTGTTCAGTAGTGCTTCGGTGTGGGCACAAAGTAGTGCTGCACAAACTCAAAGTAATAAACCAATTCAGCCTTATGCAGACAATCCAAACCTCTTACATGTTTGGGCATATAAAACTCAGGAAGGTGTGATTCAGACAGCACAAAAAGTCGGTGAAGTAACCGAAAAAGGTATTGAAAAAATTCGCCCATCGGCACATCAAGCTTTAGACAACGCCAAACAATTGGGCAGTCAGGGTGCGGCTCAAGCCAAACATACTGGGCAGCAACTTGCCAACAATGTAAATACTAAAATTCAGGAAACCAAAGAAGTGATTACAGGACAAAGTGATCATGCCGTGCCTATCTATCAAGCACCATTAAGCGCGCCTTCGCAGAATATCGCCCCTGCAGCCACCATTGCCGCACCTACTCAAGAAGCACAGACTCAGACTCCACCAAGTACAGATACTGAAGAAGAAATTAAAGTGATTAAGCTATAATTTTTTTGATTTATTGGTTTGCTCAAAATTATAAAAACAACTCAGTGCAAATAAAAAAGCCTGCATTTAATCTGCAGGCTTATTCATGTGATAGCGTATCGATTTTTGAATTTGTCGGAATACATAAGCGCCTAATCCCAACAATACCAACAAACCTAAAGCAAAAAATAGATAAGCCTTCGGCTCAGGCGCATCTGCAAACAAAGTCGCAGATAAAATGAAACTGGACAGCAAAACAAGCACAGCAGGCATCAACAACTTGGTCATACATACTACCCTTGGAATGATCAACAAAACCATGTTTTAAGATCATCTTAGCCCAATGGCAAAACAATACAAGTGTCTAAAATTTAAACCTTCTAAATAATGGATCAAACTTTGCAGCTTACTGTTCCAGTTCTAGGGTAAATTTGGCAGTATCTGGCAAATCTTCCACAAAGTCGTTGCCGCCAAACTCATCACTGCTCAGGTTCAAATCTTTATAGCTCAACACAAAATAGTCGCTATATTTTTTCAATATTAATGGGTGCATGCCTGCAGCAAGTGCATCTTGTTCTTTGCATAGTTTCATGACATGACGATCATTCATACTAATTAAATAGCGTTCATCATTCAGATAAATTTGCACCAAACCACTGCCCTTTGCATAAATCGGAATCAGGAATTTATGGTTTAAGGCAATTGCATGTGCGGCATAGCTCTCAATTTTTTGGCTGATGATGTTAAACACCAAACCATGACCAAAATGGTCGAGCAAGACATTACGATTTTCATACGGTAACTGAATTTGTAAGCCAAGTTTGTTTAAATCGTGCTGATCGACCTGTTTATTGCTAAGCAAGGAGCGAATCAGGTTTTGTTTCAACTTGGCATCAAAAAAGTTACTGTCTAGCTGTAAGTTATTGTATTTTAAAATACGACCTAAAGACCAGCGATGGTTCGGCAAGACATTTTCAATCACTTTACGATAGTAAAACTTGCTGTTTTTTTTCACCTTGCGAATTTTTTGGTAAAAGAACGGCGCATCAAAAGGATGGGTTAAAAAGTCATTCAGTAATTCAGAGTTGGCTAAAATCGCAATTGCATCATGCCCTGTAAATGGCAAATGTAAGGTATGTAAATGCGGAATTAAAGGCTGAATTTTTAAATAATGCCCACGATCTTCAGCATAATATTGGTCATAGACCACAATATATTCACGCTGTGCCGATACATCTTGCGCTTGAATGCGCATATTGGCATTTAAGTCTGCATGATAAAACATGTTATAGCGTGGGTCATGAATATCTTCAGGGTCAATTGAATATTGCGGCACCAAAGCCACAATGCGGTTTAAATCCAGCAAATTGGAATATTTAATTGCCGCATAGCCACCCATTGAGCCGCCATAGCCCACGCGAATTTTAAACGGAGCAATCAGGTCTTGAATGGCTGCCAACATGGCACGCATAGAAGCTTCAGGAAACCATGATTTTTCCTTAGGCATGACCCCAATCACATTAAAATGAAACTTTTCCAGTGATTTTTCGGCATTAATAGACGTTCCTTTGGCCCGTGTAATTAAATCGCCAAAAGAAAAAATCAGCTCCTGAGATGAGCCTTTCATGAAAATAGCGCGGATATGTCCGTCTTCAAAAATTATGTGTTTGTCCATTCCCACACCGGCGCCAAGGCGCTGAATTAAACCGTTACTTTAAACTTGAATACCCTGTACGCAAGTCCAAAAGTGAATATGTTATTTTATAGATGCACAGCAGATTAAAAATCGCAAAATATGACACAATCTCTACATCCTGCCGCACAACAAGGTTTTGCTTTAGGGGCAAACCTATATCAACAAGTTCGTCCCAGTTACCCGCAAGAAGTCGATGTTTTCCTGCAAGATCAGCTCCAAGTTCCACTTAATAGCAATATTGTAGACTTGGGTTCTGGCACAGGAAAGTTCCTGCCACATTTGCTCAAACTGACAACTCAGCTTATAGCGGTAGATCCAATTGCCAGCATGTTAGCCGAATTAGAACAACTTTACCCACAGGTTAAGACAATTCAAGCACGAAGTGAGCAATTACCACTGCACGATCAATGTGCAGATTTGGTGAGCTGTGCGCAATCTTTTCATTGGTTTGCCAATCTGCAAAGTTTAAAGGAAATTCACCGAATCTTAAAACCGCAAGGTCATTTGCTGTTAATTTGGAATCAACGTGATATTTCAGTCAATTGGGTCAATGCACTGGCAAAGATGATTTTGCCTTTTGAGGGCGATACACCGCGTTTTCACAATCAGGACTGGCGTCAGGTATTTGCCGATACAGATTTATTCCAACTTACTCACGAGCAGAAATTTCATCACACGCATGTTGGTACAGTTGAACAAGTCGTGTCTAAGCGTTTGCTTTCGACCAGTTTCATTGCTGCAATGCCAACTGAACAGCAACAACAACTCAAAACACAATTTGAACAATTAGTATTAGAATATACGAATAAGCATGTGCAAGATGAAATTGAATTTCCCTATTGCACACATTTGTATGTCTATCAAAAAGTTGAATGAGAGGGAGCAAATAAATGCAAATAACCTTTAAACACGCGATTGCTCCCTTAACAATTTTTTTGGCGTTCTCCCTCAGCGCTTGCGAGCGCAGCAAAGTAGAACATGCAGACAAACTCAGCCCTGAAGATCAAATCATGCAAACTCAGGTCGAGCAAGCCGCGATTCAGCCCTTTGAAATGACTGCGGATGACCCGCATGATATTCAATTGCTGATGGATTATGAACAACGCCATGACCAAATGAGCAATGATTTGGAAGATGAGTTAGAACGCTTGCATGAAAGCCAACAACTCGATGCTGCATTTGCACAAAATCGCCTGCAGGACAACATTCAATCTGCCTTGAGTATGCTCAAAGAACTGGATTTAAAGACACCGCAAGGGCGTTATATTCAAGGCCTAATGAGTCATTATTGGGAACAGCAAGCGCAATATCTAGCAACTCAAAATACAACTTCTGCACCTTATCCTGTCAGTAAAGAACAACGTCAGCAAGGCTTAGCAGACTTGCTACAGGCGCAGCAACAACTAGAACATTGGCGTGGGCAATATCCACAACTTGATGAATAACGTGTTTTACGGACGCTGCTGTAAATACTGATGCACTCCTTCAGCGGCAGCGCGTCCTGTAGCAAAACAGGCTGTCAGCAAATAGCCGCCCGTTGGCGCATCCCAATCCAGCATTTCACCACAGAGAAAAACGTGTGGATTGGAATTTAACTGCAATTGTGCAGATAAAACCTCACGTTTGACTCCGCCCGCACAGCTAATTGCTTCTTCAATAGGACGAAAACCCTTTAAAGGCACCGTTAAATTTTTAATCTGCTGCGCCAATTGCATAGGTTGCTGCCAAAGGGCTTTATCCACCAACTCACGCACGACTGCAGACTTCACGGCATCCAAACCTGCCTTACGCCAAATATTGCTTACAGACTGTTTTTTGGAAGGTTGCAACTTTTGGTAGAGTTGCTCAACGGTTAAATCGGGTAGCAAATCGAGTTGTAACTGCAGCGGTTGTTGAGCGTGCTGCAACTGTCGCAATGCTCGCCCTTGCTTATAAATTAAGCCACTTTCCAAACCATAATGGCTAATCACAATATCGCCCATGCTCGCTTCAGCGCCTTTCACCCATGCTTGCACACGTTTTAAAGGTTGTCCAAAAACTGGCTGCATATAGTTAGACCAGTGACATTCCACCCCTGCATTACTGGCTTGAAAAGGCTGAATTTCATTGGCAGATAACCAACGCTGCCATGCACCATCACTACCTAATTTTGACCACGACACTGCTCCACATGCCATCACAATAGCGGCAAACTGCTGTTGTTCAACTTGCGCTGTACTTAGATTTTGAATACTGAGTTGATTGTTCTTTAAATCACATACCTGATGCCGATAATGAAACTGCACGCCTGCATCAACCAAGCGTTTTAACCATGCGCGTAGCAAAGGTGCGGCTTTCATTTCTTGTGGAAAAATTCGCCCCGATGAACCTACATAAGACTGAATACCTAAACCCTGCATCCAGTTTTGAATCCAAGCCGCATCCCATTGTTGAATCCACGGCGCCAACCATTCCGCCCGATCATAACGCTGAATAAATTGTGCAATCGGTTCGGCATGTGAAATATTCAGCCCCGTTTTACCTGCCATCAAAAACTTACGTGCCGCTGAAGGTTTCTGCTCATAGACATGCACATCATAGGCATACTGACTCAGCACTTCGGCAGCCATTAGCCCTGCTGGCCCTGCTCCTATAATTGCAATGCGCTGTTTCATGCCTGTTTACTCAGTTGTTGCACTTGAGTCTGCAGAAACTTTCGCCTCAACTGCAGCAGGTGTTAAAGTCAGCTGCTGTCCTTGCAAAGGCTGAAAATCATCAAAACGGGTTGTATAAGCTACTGGTTTGGTGATCAACAGTTCCTGACAACGCTCGCCACGTGCTAAATATTTGATTTCAAAGTGAGTGCGTGCTGAATCTACTGGAACATCCTGCTGAATAAATGGCAACTTCCACACTTCAATCAGCTGTTGCTGTGCTTCTGCAATATATTCAGGAATATTACTCACCAAAGTAATGCTGCCACCTGCTTTTAAGCGTGACAATAAAAACTCAAAAAACGGCATATTCAACCAACGCTGGGTGGCATTATGCGGTTCTGGATTCGGATATAAAATAAAGAATTGCTCGACTTGAGCAGGAAATAAAGCATGCACAATCCATGGAATCGCATCGGCATGAACAATCTGTAAGTTCTGCTGACCTTCAAGCTGATGCTGTTTTTGCATCGCCAAAAATTTTTCACGGGTGCGCTCAATTGCAATCAACTTGTGCTCAGGATGCTGCCCGCTAAACAATAGGGCGTGTTTACCTTTTCCGGCCCCAATTTCCACACAAACCGATTCATTGGCAATGGCTTGAAAATCACGAGGGGCATGCATACGCTGTGCTTGAAATTGACGAATTGGCATAATCAGATCAAACTTACAAAATTCGGCACAAGTCTATCAAGTCAGGTGCTATTTGCCTAATCCAATCCTGCATTTTTCATTTGGAGTTGATCATGCCACGTACTTTCCCTTGCCCACGTTGTGGCGAAGCTACACAATGGGAAGACAATCCTTTTCGTCCATTTTGTTCTGAGCGTTGCAAGCTCATTGATTTGGGCGCATGGGCAAATGACGAGTATCGTTTACCCACCCAAGATGCTCCGCAAGCAGAAAACTCTGAGGAATAAGCAATAAATTTCCACGCCAAATATTGCCTAAAACTACACACAGTTTCATGGAATTTTTCACATTTTTAGAAAAATTATTCAAAATTTAGTTGTTATATAATTGCTTTCAGCAGAATTAGCACAGGTTATACTTTGCACTATTCGTGACTCCGTCACTGCACATAACAATAAAGAAAGCAAAAAATAACCTAGGAACATTTCACCATGGAAATCATGTTAAAAGGAATTGTAATGCTGTGTATTTTACTCTCTACCAGCAGTTTAGGCTTTGGACTGTACGCGCATGATTTACTCATGCTGTGCATAGGCATCTTACTGACAATTTTCACAATGCTGTTTGCAATTGAAAGCAAACAAATGCTGAATAATCCCTTTCGCAAATAAAAAAGTCAGCGACTGCTGACTTTTTCTTAAAGCATAAATACACACTGCTTTTAACCTGCTTGCCCCGCCACAAAAGGGTTGTTCTGTTTTTCAAATCCAATGGTACTGATGGGACCATGCCCCGAAATAAACTGAGTGTCATCGGGCAAACTAAAACACTCGCGCTGAATTGAATCTAATAATTGTTGATGATTCCCACGTGGAAAATCGGTGCGTCCAATCGAGCCTTTAAATAGCACATCGCCTGTCCACAAGACGCCATATTTTGCATTATAAAACATCACATGGCCTGGGGTATGCCCTGGTGCATAACGCACTTCAAAGCTTTCTTGACCCAATTGCAGCACTTCACCACCCTCTAACCACTGTGTAACCGTGACTTGTTCAGGGATAGGAAAACCATAACGTGCAGACACTTCTTGCAGTTGATCTAACCAAAAAGCATCTTCTTTCTGTGGACCAATCACAGGAACATTCCAGTAATGTTGCAACGCACCAACAGCCCCCGCATGGTCTAAATGTCCATGAGTGAGCCACAAAGCTTTCACCGTTAAACCCAACGCTTCAACTTCGGCTTTCAGCTTTTCAGGCTCACCGCCTGCATCAATCAAAATTGCTTCTTTGCTTTCTGCATCCCACACAATCGAGCAGTTTTGCTGAAAAGCGGTGACGGGAACAATTTTGACTTGCAACATGGTGGCGAACCTCAAAAATTAATGGCTTAGGTTAAGCTTTACAGCATCAAGATTAGCTTGAAGTAAATGTTTGAGCAAATCCAAATGATCGGCACGAGTATTCAGTGCAGGAATATAGGCATATTCTTTGCCACCTGCTTGTAAAAACAATTCTGCGTTTTGAATTGCCAATTCTTCTAGCGTTTCCAAACAATCTGCAGAAAAAGCAGGACTCATAATTTGCACCGACTTCACGCCCTGCTGTCCCCATTCTTCAAGTAAGACATCGGTATAGGGTTTGACCCATTCCTGTTTGCCAAAACGTGACTGGAAGCTAATTGCCCATTGTTCATCATTTAAATTTAAAGCATCGGCAACCAATTGTGCAGTGATACGGCAACGCTCGGCATAAGGGTCGCCCTTATCAGCATACGGCTGTGGAATGCCATGAAACGACATCAATAATTTTTCTGCCACACCATGCTCGGCTTGAAATTCACGCACACTTTGCGCCAACGCCTGAATGTATAAAGGATGCTGATAATAATCACGAATGATGGATAAGCCCGGCAAATTACGCTGCTGTGGCACCCATTTGGCAACGGCATCATATAAAGGTGCAGTCGAAGTTGCCGAATATTGTGGAAATAAAGGGAACAAAATCACGTGATCTTGAGGATTTTGACTCAAAGCTGCCAAAGCCTGTTGAATACCCGGATTGCCATAGGTCATTACCGGTAGAATATTCAATTCAAACTCAGGATATAGCGGCAATAACTGCTGTTTTAAAGCATCAACCTGTTGCAACAAAATTTCCCGCATGGGTGAATCTTGCTGCCAGACCATAGCATAAGCATGTGCAACACGCTTAGGACGAAATGGCAAAATGAATAAGTTCAAAATGATTTGCCAAATCGGTTTGGGAATTTCAATCACGCGCTGATCAGACAAAAACTGCTTTAAAAAACGGCGAACCGCTGCTGCAGTCGGTTCATCAGGCGTACCTAAATTGGCTAAAAGAACGGTTACTTTGGGTTTTGCTGTAGACAACATCCAGCCCTCGTGTCTGATGATTGAGCCCGACTACTTTAACAGTTTTTTCACTCTGTATTGAGAGATTAATACGGTGTTTTAAATGAATAAACCCGATCGGTATCTAGCAAATTGCTCTCTAAAAGTTTTTGCGCTTTTGCCGTGGTTTGCCACAACATCCGCTGACGATCATCACGCCCCGCCTGCACAATCCAGTCATTTTGACGCATTTGCATTTTAATCTGATGCAAGGCCCGAATATTGATTTGGGCACGTGCAACTGCATGCGCACGTGGCATGATCCGACGTGCATCCTCCAAACCAGTTTCATTCAAATATTCATTCATGCGTTTCGAAAAATATTCTTCAGGGGTTGGATGAATAAAAGTATTGCCTAAAATTGCCAACAACTGCGCCCAACTTAAACTTCGCTCAACTTTCAGCTCTCTAAAGTTACCATCCTGATAGGCATGCATGCGATATTCAAAACGATATGATTCATTCATCGACACTTTAGATACGCTTAGAAACGGGTCTGCTTCGCGCTGTCCCACATCGGTTTCCAGCTGACGTAACTTACTTTTTAAACGTTCAATTTCATCATGCAAAGCTTGTGTATTTTGCGGGCGCACCCAACCAGAAGTCGGATAACGTTCTAGCATTTGCGACATATTAAAGCGGACAGCAAGCTCTAAATCACGCAGAGTGCGGTAGCTAAACACCTGATCGACTTCTTGTTGTAATAATTTACGGAACTCTTTGAATTTTTCACGCAATTCAGGTTTTTCATCATGTAAAGATGAATCACGTGAATCTGGGTCTTCGTGCATAAATACAATGATCGGCTTTTGCTTGGTGACTGCATAAATATACTCTAAATGCATATACCCCACGCCCGACACCGATTGCTCACCGTACTGGCTGCCCAATAGAATCACCACATAATCACAATCATCAATTTGACGGCGTGCAAATGCAGTGCTGAGTGGGGTACGTTGTTCTAAACCCCACGAAAAAAAACCCATTCCCACCAATGTTTGTGCCAAGATCACTCGTTCTGGCTGCATATCTGCCCCAGACGTCGAGATAAAGACCTGATAGCGCTTATCGAGCATTGGTTTCCCCTCTCCTATTGCCATTACAAGTCGGTCACCGTCTACTTGTAATGCCTTTCCCCAATCATAAAAAAATTATCTTAAAGTCAGTCCACAGTACTCACATTTGCGATACTCCAAGAAATATTGCCTGGAATAAGATGCTGCAACACGGGCTTTAATTGTTCTGCATTGTTCCCGCTGACATAACACGCAATTTGTAAAGTATCTGCCAAACTTTGTTCAAATAATAACTCATTTTTAATTAAAATGCGGGAAGTTTGACGCGCAACGGCAATTCCTGAGTCAATTAATGTCAGTTTCTGACCAAAAATGGACTCAATCGCAGGTTTTAGGAAAGGATAATGGGTACAACCGAGCACCAAATAGTCCGCGCCCTGATCGACCACAGGTTGCAAACTCTGCTGTAAGGAACTTAAACATGCCTCACTCATTTGCGCCCCTTGCTCAACAAAAGGCACTAAATCTAGATTGGTGACATTCAAGACTTGCACTTGAGCAGGAATCGCAAAACGCTGCATCACATCTTTAATAAGTTGTCCGCGAAAAGTCGCAGGCGTCGCAAGTACAGCCACAGTTTTGCTTTGGCTATTTAATACGGCAGGCTTTAAAGCAGGCACTAAACCAATAATGGGAAAATCTTCGCCGTAATGATCGCGCAGATAATCTAGACTAAAAGCAGAAGCAGTATTACACGCCACGACCGCAACTTTACAACCTTGTCGATATAACCATTCGATTGCAGCTGCAGTGAGTTCTCGAATATTTTGATCATCACGTGGGCCATACGGCACATGTGCAGTATCGGCATAATAAAGGATGCGCTCATTGGGCAAATATTCTGCAATTTCAATGGCAACTGACAAGCCTCCTATGCCCGAATCAAAAATACCAATTGGCGCACTGGCTTGTGCTTTTGGCATGGCTTGATTTAAGGGAGAAACAGGATGAATGGCTGTCATAGCAAGAGATTCAGCAATACAAAATGGGATGAATAAAGCTTAAACCTCAGCTGCTTAAATGCAAGTGCAAATCACCACTTTTCAACGATAAAATCGTTTCGCCCTGCGCATTTTCACTCAGCTCGCCCAATTCCACCAAATGTAAAAAAGCCGCACGCTGAATCAGGGCATTAATACCAAAACGCACATGCACATAAGGACGCAGCTCACCTGCATATTCACGCATAAAAATAGGATGCTCGGCATCAACAATCACAATATCCTGATGTGTAGTGATAAGTTGAATATAATTTTGCTGTCCGATTTCGACCACATCAACCTGATTGATGAACAAAGGCTCATCTTCTACCTGGATTTCAATTTGTTCCACTGGGGTTTTTAAATAAAACTTGCCCTGCTCTTTCCATAACACACTAGAAAACAGATCAACCAATGCCTGACGTTTGATCAATTGACCTTCGTGCCACCATTCTCCATTGGCTTTGACCAGCAAATCCATTGCTCCACAATGCTTTGGATGCCATTGCTCCAAAGGAGGGATTGATCTTTTGTGACCTGACTGTCCAGTTTTTATATATTGTGCAATGTGCATTAAATTTTTATTATCAGCCGTAGCTACATTTTCTGTCGGTTTGATTGAATTATCGTCATGCTTCATGCTGCAGTACCTTACTGACGGAAAAATAATACGATTCAGCCAATTGGCTAAGACTCGGTTTAAAACTATACTAGCTCACAATACTTACCCATACTGTAAAAGACACGATTAAATTTGTGTCTGGCAACTAAAAATACTCATGGCAGCACCGTTGCTTGATGCGGTTGCCACCTTCAATTATATGAGGAGTCCTACATGGAACACATCGAACGTGAATCGATGGAGTTTGACGTAGTCATCGTAGGCGCAGGCCCTGCGGGTCTTTCTGCTGCGATCAAAATTCGTCAACTTGCAATTGAAAACAATTTAAATGATCTGTCCGTTTGTGTGGTCGAAAAAGGCTCTGAAGTTGGTGCGCATATCCTTTCGGGTGCAATTCTTGAGCCTCGCGCCATCAACGAGTTATTTCCTAACTGGAAAGAAGAAGGTGCGCCTTTAAATGTGCCTGTGACTGAAGATAAAACTTTCTTCTTGATGTCACCTGAAAAAGCTCAGCAAGCACCGCATTGGATGGTGCCTAAAACCATGCATAACGATGGTAACTACGTGATCTCGTTAGGCAACGTGGTGCGTTGGTTAAGTCAAAAAGCCGAAGAATTAGAAGTTTCTATTTTCCCTGGCTTTGCGGCATCTGAAATTCTGTATCATGCCGATGGTACGGTAAAAGGCATTCAAACCGGTGACATGGGCATTGGTAAAGATGGCGAGCCAACGCATAACTTTACTCCAGGTTATGAGTTGCATGCCAAATACACTATTTTTGCTGAAGGCTGCCGTGGTCATTTAGGTAAGCGTTTAATCCAGCAATTCAATTTAGATAAAGATGCTGACCCACAACACTACGGGATTGGTATTAAAGAGTTATGGGAAATTGACCCTGCCAAGCACAAACCTGGCTTAGTTATGCACGGTGCAGGCTGGCCATTAAGCGAAACGGGTTCTTCTGGCGGTTGGTGGTTATATCACGCAGAAAACAACCAAGTGACTTTGGGTATGATTGTGGACTTGTCTTATACCAACCCACACATGTATCCATTTATGGAAATGCAACGCTGGAAAACTCACCCACTGATCAAGCAATATTTGGAAGGTAGTAAACGTATTTCTTATGGCGCGCGTGCGGTAACCAAAGGTGGCTTTAACTCATTGCCCAAATTCACTTTCCCAGGTGGTTCTTTAATTGGTGATGATGCAGGCTTCTTAAACTTTGCCAAAATCAAAGGCTCTCACACTGCCATGAAATCTGGCATGCTCTGCGGTGAAGCGGTATTTGAAGCAATTGCTGCTGGTGTCGCAAAAGGCGGTGATTTAGCAATTGCCCGTGTCACTGAAGGCGAAGATTTCTTTGTGAAAGAATTGACTGCTTACACAGAAAAATTCAACAACAGCTGGCTCAAAGAAGAGTTATACAACGCGCGTAACTTTGGCCCTGCAATGCATAAATTCGGTCAGTGGTTTGGCGGTGCGTTTAACTTTATTGACCAGAACGTATTTAAAGTACCATTTACGCTGCATGATTTAGTGCCTGACTTCAGTGCGCTAAAAACTGTCGATGCTGCGAACTTCAAACCGAATTATCCAAAACCAGATGGTAAAATTACATTTGACCGTTTGTCTTCAGTATTTGTATCGAATACCGTTCATGAAGAAAACCAACCTGCGCACTTGAAACTGACAGATGCTTCTATTCCTGTAAATGTGAACTTACCAAAATGGGATGAGCCTGCTCAGCGCTATTGCCCTGCTGGTGTTTATGAAATCATGGAAAATGATGATGGTTCAAAACGCTTCCAGATTAACGCAGCCAACTGTGTTCACTGTAAGACTTGTGACATTAAAGACCCATCACAGAACATCACTTGGGTAACACCTGAAGGTGGCGGTGGTCCGAATTACCCGAATATGTAATTGCGAATCGCAATTGAGAAACCCAAAAGCAGTGCCTCGGCACTGCTTTTTTATACACAGTTTACAAAATTACCAAGGTCTCATAATCCCTTACATTTTTCAGGTATTTCTCTATTCAAAAGCAGGCGATTGAATAACTTTCCTTGTTATGCTGTTTTTGCTTATTTTTTATCTTTTCTATTTTTAGTTTTTTATTTCGTTTTTTTCAGACTTGAACAACCGAAAATGTTGTTTTGTCAGCTTTTATACAATGCTATTCGGCATTTTATGCAGCACTTAGCACGGTAGCAAAATGTTGTAGATGCTGACTAAAACTGACTTGAGTGGAGTATAAAGCAGTACTTTGAGTTTTATCTTGCTCAAGCATTTGGTTGTTCTTATTTTCATTAGAAGAGGAATTCCAACATGCTTAATTTAACAGACACCCTCAACCAACTTAAAAATGTGCAGGCACAACCTGCAGTCAGCTTATTTCTACCCACACATCGTACCTTTCCAGACAATCAGCAAGATGTGATTGCTCTTAAAAACCAACTTAAACAACTCGAAGAACGCCTGTTGGCAGACTATGACAAACGTCTGGTGGCACAAATTTTAGAACAGATTCATCATCAAACCAAAGATTTGAATCCCAACTACCATTTAGACAGTCTGGCTATTTTTGCCACAGCCGACAGTGCACAAGTACTGCGTCTGCCATTCCCTACCCAAGAACGTATTGTGATTGATCAACAATTTTCAGTGCGTGATTTTATTCGTGAGCTATCTTATGCAGTGCAATACTATGTGGTAGTGATCAGTCGTGAAGTTGGACGTCTGATTAAGGCCTCCAATGATCGTGTAATCCATGAGTTTTCTGTAGATGACAGCGACTTGAATGAACGACTGCCACATGGTGCATTTCCTGTTCAAAATGATAACTTATATAGCACCAGCGGTGCAGAACGTGCCACAGCCGCCAATGAAGACCGTTTACTCAAAGAGTTTTTAAACCGTGTCGATAAAAATGTGCAAACTGTACGTGCCAGTGAGCCATTGGGCTTGGTCATTGTGGGTGATCGACGCAATATCAGTTTTTATGAATCTATTTGCGACCAACCCAATGCCATTATTTTCAGTGTAGATAACGTCACTCAGCTAGAACAAGGCAGCGCACAACACATTATTGACAGTATTCAGACCGAGCTAAAAAGCCATCAACAACAATTGCATCAGCAACATGCGCAGCAACTGGATGAACTCTATGCCAGTGACCGTGTTGTGACCGATCTGCAGCAAATTTATCAGGCAGTGTTGCAAAATAATGTCGATACTTTATATGTTCAACAAGGCTACATGCAGACAGGTTGGGTCGATACCGACCAGCAACGAATTTATCTAGATCAAGCGCACGCACCTGACAGCGCACAAGCCACAGACGATGTGATCAACCATATTATTGATGCAGCACAGCAACACGCTGCCAATATCGTATTTATTCCTGCCGATTATTTACAGTCCAAAGCACCACTGACTTTAATGAGTCGCTATGCGGTCTAAAACTCAGTCCATTTGACTGTGATCTAAAAAACAGCCATGCAGATTTATCTACATGGCTGTTTCAATCAAGATTCAAACTTCTCATTCATACGCAAATCTACGCTTTTTCATGACTTTCTCATGAATAAAACGATCAATTAGAATCGAGTCGTTACCGCCAACTGTACCCGATGACTGTCGCTATGTGATCGCCCGCTATATTCATAATTCAAATTGAGAAAACTATGTTGTCCAAAGTGAAGTTGTGAACCTAAGGCAGCATGATATTGACCTTGATCGGCATGCCATGCATCAAACTTCAGTTTCTCCGCTGTGCCTACATAATGGGTATCTAAATATGCTTTTTCCTGAATCGGTTGGCTGTAATACAAGCTGCCTTGCAATTGCCATGCTGGATTCAACTGGTAATTGGCTTGCAAACCTGCACCAAAATTCCAGCGCTGCATCACCAAATCATCTAAGCTGTTGACACCATCCTGCTGAGTTTGTTCGGCATGAACATAATGTTGGAACGAAGCATCTAAATACGGTTGAATCTGCATTTTTTGACTGAGTGGATAGCTATAATCTAGACGCAAACCTGCGGCATACATTTGTCCATCAAACTGTATTTTTTGTGCTTGAGCATGACCACGCTGCGCGTCAACATCCACCTGCATGCCTTTTAACCATGCCGCAACACTTAAATCACGATTAAGCTGCTGTGCTGTCCCCATAGTTAGTGCATAGGCTTTGCTCTGACTGCTATTTTTTGAGCCTGTTTGTACGGCATCATCTAAGTTCAGTTGACTGAAATCGGCCTGCGCTGCCAAGGTCATCCCTGCCAGTTTTGTTGCCACACCAACACCTTGATGATGACTACGGCGCTCACTATTTAAGCCGACATAATCCATATCATAACTTTGGTAATCACCCGAAAACCAAAGCTGTTTGGGTTGTGCGGTTGCCAAACGCTGTGCAAACTGACGTTCTTGCTTGCTGCTTTCTTCTGCGACATTTAAAACGGTATTGGCATAAAAACTTGGATCAAGTTGATGAAACAGTTGATTCAATGCCTGCGTAGAAACTGTACTTTCAGCAGCATTGCTATAACGTATAGTTTGAGCAAAATTGTTAAATAAGCGATTGGCAAAAACTTTTTCAGCATCTTCCAGCGTTTCTAACTGTTGTTTCTGATCAAGACTTGCTAAAACTACATCTAAATTACGGGCAACCTGAGTCCGTCCTTCAAGTTCAGCAGCAAGAGCCGCCACCGTTTCAGTCGATTTACGCTTTGCCGTAATCACCACATCGGTATTGATTGTATCTGCCGCACGTACAGGCTCGCCCGTTGCATTCAGTTCAGGACGATAACTAACTTGTGTCAACTCAAATAATGGATTGCTTGAGCGATAAGCATCGAACTCACGCTGTACGCCTTGTTGCGCACGTAATACGGTAGTTTGTGAACCTTGTGCAGTAATAAGTGGCTGATCAAGTGGCACTTCATCAAACAGGTTCAAAGTCCCTGCCAAATTGGCGGTTCCCGTTACCGTCAGCAAATTGCCAAAACGTGCTTTAAAACCCGCATGTTGCTGCTGATCTGCAGCAATCTGCATCGAATAGTTGCCTGTGATGGTTAAATTGCCTCCGTTTCAAGAAATGCACTGCCTGTTTCGACTTCTAAAATGTTTTGTGAAGGTTCAGGTTCTTGAATCGCACTGCCCATCTCGATGTCAGAGGTATCTTGTGGTGCTTCAATATCTTGAATTGCACTATCGACCAAGACGGTGTCGGTTAAAACAGGCTCGGCTACTGGTGGAGCTACCACATCGACTGGTTGCTCTACTTCTGACGGAGGTGATTCAAGTGTAGGTATCGTATCAGGCTGATTGACATCATTATTTTCTAAAACGGTAGCATCATCGCTAGGTACAGCATCATTGCTGTCTAAAAGTGAATCTTCAGTTGGTGATGTATTGCCATGATCTGTACTGCCACCACTCAAACCACCGCCATTGGATGATGCATCGCCATGATCTAGCTCTAAATTCACAGGAGGTTGATCGGTAATGGGTGCAGATGGTGCGACAGGTTGCTCTACTCCGCTGCCAATGCCTTCATTTGTAGTCGGTTGATCTTCTTGGCTGACATTTTCTGCCCCCAACACATCAGTGACTTGAACCGTGCTTGACTGAGAGCCTGAACCCGATGAACAGCCTGAGATACTCATGGTCAATAAACACGCCACACTCAGTGGCTTTAAAGAAAAGTTTTGCTTTTTATCTAAAATCATACCGTACTCAATCAAAATGATGATAACGCAAGATTTATTGATGATTGATCACGTAAAAAATTAAGCAGATTTTGCTCAGTCTAAATGGCATATTTTTTTAAGATAAAGACAATCAGTTAAGCCCCCCAAAATTATTTTTCTTAACTTGACTACTTTAATGCGACAGCTTAATCAGCTTTTTCAGCCTTATAAAACATAAACACTGCCATATAACATTCAAACCAAGCAAAACCCCAAATCTGCTTAATTTTATCCCCAAATATTCTGCAATCGAACTCAATAAACTGATCGCATTATAGGCTAATTTTTCCATATATTAAAAAATAATTTAAATTATTTTGTTAAAAATCAATAATTAAAATACAATCTAAGTTCACATTTTACAAATGGTTTTTTACACCTTACACATAACGTCGCATAATTTTGCACCAGCACACAGCAAGCTAAAAAAATGCATAAAAGTTAAAAAGCATCCCCAAAAATGTGCGATGCCTAACGCAAGAAATGGATACTTTCAGCATTTTTCAGTTTGAGCTGTGATGCGGGTTCAATATTTGAATCATTAAAAAAATAAAGATGTCTTGGACGTTCAAAAACACAAAAGGCATATTTCAATTTGCACAAATAACAAATGAAATATGCCTGTATTGATCACATTATTTTTATAGTTATCGTTATTTCGTGATGGGCGGTTTCAATGCGAATCCTTTTTAATTAACCTTTTTTCACTAAATAGTGAAACTCTTTATTGCCTTGCTCATCTAGGCGCTCTTCTTGCAATAACAACTCATGCCCTAAATGCATGCAAAATTTTGGAATATCCCAAGACGTAGAGTTGTCTGTTGCAAAAACTTCAACTACATCGCCCGATTTAGATTTGCGAATGGCTTGATGCAACATCATCACAGGTTCAGGGCAACGCAAACCGCGCGTATTTAATTGAATGCTAGGTGTGAGAGGAAGTTCAGACATGCACAGACTCGGTATTTAAAACATCGCGTTAGTTTAGCATAAAGCACACTCTTATTTGATGTGTTGCCGCTGCATCCCACAGCATTTGCGCATGACGTCTTTGCCCTACTTTTCTACCAAGATTAGCAATAGACAACTGTGTTTTCTAAGGTATGATTAAGCTAAGTTTTTTAGATATAAAGAGTCTTTAGGAAAGATCATGCACGAGGAATCAGGCCCATCGTGGGGTATGCGTGGCTTAAGAAAATGGTTAGGCACCGCGCCAGAAACCCGCGATGAATTGCTAAAATTAGTACAAGATTCACGTCGTTTTTTAGAACCCGATACGGTGGCAATGCTCGAAGGTGTTCTGGATTTACCTGCCACCAAAATTCGTGAAGTGATGACCCCACGTACCGCGATGATTAGCTTGCAGGAAGATGACGAGTTACTCGACATTCTGCACGTTTTGGTCGAATCGGCACATTCACGTTTTCCTGTGTTTTCATCTGACCAACCAGACAATGTGGTGGGAATTTTATTGGCAAAAGATTTATTGCCATTACTGACCGAACAAAGAACTAAAGTCGATATTCGTGCCCTCATGCGTCAGCCATTGTTTGTGCCTGAAAGTGCACGTTCAGACCAAGTATTGCGCATGCTTAAAAACACTCAAACCCATATTGCGGTTGTGATTGATGAATACGGCACCACTTCAGGTTTGGTCACGCTAGAAGACATTTTGGAAGAGATTGTCGGTGAAATTGAAGATGAACACGACAATATAGACGAAGAAGCAGAATACATTATTCCAGATAATGACCCGAAAACGGCAAATACTTGGTTAGTACAAGCACTTACACCAATCGAACATTTTAATAATGTTTTAGATGCAGATTTTTCTGACGATGAAGTAGAAACTGTGGGCGGTTTATTGCTTCAGGAAATTGGTTTGGTGAGTGATTTGCAAGGACAAGTGATTGCGATTGGCAACTGGGAATTTACCATTCTTGAAGCAGATGCCCGCACTATTCATCTGATTCGAGCCGTACGTCAATGAGGACTTTTTTTTCCAAGCTGTCTAATCCTGCAGAACATCAACAACTGCCCTTAATTTATCCATTAATCATTGCCCTATTGGCAGGTGCAGTGTTTAGTTTGGCACTTGCTCCCTATCATTACTGGTGGATTGCCTTACTTTCACCTGCTTTGCTGTATGCGACTTTAAGCAAACGCACCCCGAAACAGGCCTTCTTGATTGGTTGGTCTTACGGGATTGGGTTGTGGTTTGTCGGAGCATTTTGGCTCTATACATCCATTCACGTCTATGGCGACACCAATGCCTTTTTAAGCGTGCTGATGATTGTCATTATGGCGCTGTTGATGGGTTTGTTTACTGCCGTACAAACGTGGTTATATCGTCGGTTTTTCCCTGAAACACCACTGACTTTTGCACCGCTATGGGTATTTTTTGAATGGGCGAAAACTTGGGTCTTTACAGGTTTTCCATGGCTGTTTGCAGGTTATGCCTTCACCGAACGCTTTTTGGATAGCTATGCACCGTTGTTTGGTATTTTCGGGGTGTCTTTTGTGGTCATCTTGCTGGCCTGTGCGTTGGTTGAAGTCCTTAAAAAGCGTATCTTCTGGCTGATTCCATCGGCAATTTTACTTTTGGGTGCATGGGGTGCAGCACAACTCAGTTTTGTAACTGCAAAATCTGAAAAGCCACTCTCGGTTTCTCTGATTCAAGGCAACATTCCTCAAGACTTAAAGTGGCTAACCGAATACCAAATTAAGACCTTGGAAATTTATACCCGCTTGACCCGAACTGAATGGGGACGCGACATTATTGTTTGGCCTGAATCATCCATTCCAATGTTCCAGACCGATATTGAACCGTTTTTGGATGCCATGAAAACACAGGCTGAAAAAACGGGCAGTTCGTGGGTGACAGGTATTCCGTATTGGGACTTGCCTGAATCACAAGTGCAGCAACATCCAATGTATTACAACAGCATTATGGCAACGGGAGATGCGGCTGAAGGCTTGTATAAAAAGCAGCGTCTGGTGCCTTTTGGTGAATATATTCCGCTTTCAGGCTTACTGAGTTGGGTACTACCTGCGATGCAAAATGACCCATCCATGAGTGGTTTTTCACGTGGAGCGTCTGAGCAAAAACCGCTTGCAATTAAACAGCATCATTTGGGGGCAGCCATTTGTTATGAGGTGGCTTATCCGAACCTGACCCGCCGCAATGCTAGCCAAAGTGACTTTTTGGTAACAGTATCCAATGATGCTTGGTTTACGGGTACTGCAGGGCCATTGCAACATTTACAAATGGTACAAATGCGCGCCAAAGAAAATGGACGCTGGTTTGTTCGTGCCACCAATACAGGTGTGACCGCATTTATTGACCATCATGGGCATATTGTCAAACAAGCGCCAATGGATCAGGAATTTGTGCTGCGTGGTGATCTGCCTGCCATGCAAGGTCAAACACTGTATACCCAACTCAGCGATTGGCCTGTGCTGATTTTCTCATTGCTGTTGTTAATTATGGGGTGGATTTATCGACCACGTCAGGTGGATGTGTCGTTTAAATCACGTCGTTAATAGTACTGTTCAATAGCGGCTAGAAATAACCATTCATAAAAAAACCGAGCATTAAGCGCTCGGTTTTTTTGGAGTTCACTGAATCAATATATAGACTCAACTCATCTTCTATTAAGGCTGATAATAAATGTCGGCATCGGTACCTTCACCACCCTGCTGACCATCTGCACCAAAAGAATATAAATCAAATGGGCGACCTTCTGAACCCGGAATCACATATTGGATGTCATTATCCCAACTGTCTTTCGGATAGCCCCCTTTCACATAACCGCCTGGCAACCAGTTTTTAGCCGAAGCAGGCTGATTCACCAAGGCGTCTAAACCACCGTCTTGCATTGAAGGATATTTTTGATTATCGAGTTTGTATTGATCGAGTGCGCCAGCCACACCTTTTAAAGTAATAACCGTAGTATCTACTTTGGCTTTTTCACCACGTCCCATTACGTTCGGTACGATTAAAGCCGCCAACACACCTAAAATTACAATCACCACCATGACTTCAATCAGGGTAAAACCAGACTGTTTACTCGGTTGCTTCTGTTTCATTCAATCTCTCTCATTTATTTATATCAATTCGACATTTATTTTAGATTCTGTTTGAAGAACGATGCTTCAAAACGATTTAAATCATATTGTTCATATTCACAATTGGCAGCATTACCGCAATCACAATCACCAGTACAATACTCGCCATCAGTACCAACATCAACGGTTCTAATAATGCCAACAGGGTAGAAATCAGTGTGGTCACTTCACGGTCTTGCATGTCTGAAGCACGTGACAGCATACGGTCTAACTCGCCCGAGGCTTCACCACTTTTGATCATTTGTACCATCATCGGTGGGAAATAACCACTGCGCTCTAATTGCGTCGCCAAGTTACCACCTTCAGTGACTTTTTCTGCCGCCAAATTGACCGCATCACGAATGACCCAGTTGTTACTGACCGCAGCACCAATATTTAGCGCATCCACCAAAGGCACACCCGACTGAGTCAAAATAGACAAGGTACTGGCAAAACGCGCGGCATTAATCCCACGTGATAATTTTGCAAATAACGGCAACTTTAAGGTTAAACGGTCAAAGGCATAATGCCCTGCGGTGGTGCGTAAAAAACGCACCAACAACAATACCCCCACCACAGAAGCCACCAGTAAAAACGGCCATGCAACACGAATAAAATCACTGGCTTTCATTAATGCCACGGTGATCCACGGCAAGGCATCTTTGCTCTGATCAAAGGTTTTAACAATATCGGGTACGACATAAGTCATTAAACCCATCACAATCGCAAAAGACATCAGCATTAAAATGATGGGATAAATCATCGCCCCTTGAATTTTTTTCTGCATGGCAAAGCGGTTTTCGGTGTAATCTGCCAATTGTTCCAGAATTAAATCCAAATGCCCCGAACGCTCGCCTGCGGCAATGGTGGCAATATATAAGTCTGGAAAACGCCCCGATTGTTGTAAAGCATTGGCCAGTGAATAACCTTCCAAAACTTTGGAACGCACCGACATCAGCAAATTTTGCACATGGGCTTTTTCACTTTGTTTACCCACAGCGCGAACGGCTTCTTCCAAAGGAATCGCAGCAGCCACCAAAACCGATAACTGACGGGTCAGCAAAGCCAAATCATAGGCGGTGATTTTTTTCTGAAACCATTGTTTGCCACTGTGTTTATCTTTTTGTTCAACGGTATCGACACTGACAGGAATCCATTCTTTGTCACGTAATTGCTGACGGATTTGTCGTGCAGAATCACCCTCTAAAACACCTTTTTGCTGCTTCCCTGAAGCGTCAATGGCAGTAAATTGATATGCTGGCATTGTAATGCTCTAATTTTCCAAAATTTCTTGCAACACAGTTGCGTCTGACCACTAAAATCATTCATATTCTTAGATATAAATTCTGTGCTCACTCTAACACATGCCAAAGTCGAGCACGAAGCCATTTTTCACAGGACGATACGACTTTTTCTATGCCAGATTCCACTTTAGACCCACAGCCTGTTTATCGTATTCGAGTGGCTGTACCCGTATATCTTTACGACTGCTTCGATTATATGCTCAGTGCAGCACAATATCAGCAAGCAGAAGTGGGCGCGCGGGTCTTGGTTTCTTTTGGTCGGCAAAACTTGGTCGGAATTATTGTCGAAAAACTGGCACTCGACACCCCAATTGATCCACGTTTTAAACTCAAAGCCATTAGCGAACTGTTAGATGAGCAAGCGATTTTAGACCCTAAAGTTTTAACTTTGTTGACATGGTCGGCACAATATTATCAATTCCCGATTGGTGAAGTGATGCAAAGTGCCTTACCTAGCTTATTGCGCCAAGCCAAACCCTATAATTTATTGGCACGTACTTGGAAATTGTTGGATGCACATGCCGAAGCTAAAATTACACGCTCAGAAAAACAACAAGAAGCCTATAAAATTTTAAAGCTGCATCCTTCGGGAACTTCTGAAAATATTTTAAATTTGGCAGGCATTGAAACAGCAACCCTAAAAGCCTTGGCGAATAAAGAAATTTGCGCATGTGTTTTGGAAGCCCAAGATTTTAGCCCAATGCCAGTGACTTTGGCGCAAATGCCTTTAACCCCTAATCCAGATCAGAAAAAAGCCATCGACAGCGTACTTAAAGTACGGCAGCAATATAAGGCATTTTTACTGGATGGTTTAACGGGTAGCGGTAAAACTGAAGTGTACTTACACATCATGCATGAGGTACTAAAACAGGGCAAACAAGTGTTGGTGTTAGTACCTGAAATTGGTCTAACGCCACAAACCATTAGCCGTTTCCAATCGCGTTTTCACTGCCACATCGCCCTCTTACATTCAGGTTTAAATGATTCCAAGCGTTTGCAGGCGTGGCAAGCCGCACAAACGGGCAAAGCCTCGATTATTTTAGGTACACGTTCTGCGATTTATACCCCATTGCCAAATTTAGGCTTGATTATTTTAGATGAAGAACACGACCTGTCTTTTAAACAGCAGGAAGGTTTTCGCTACCATGCCCGTGATGTTGCGCTCTATCGTGCCCATCTGGAAAATTGCCCTGTTATTTTAGGTTCGGCAACTCCAAGCATTGACAGCTATGCACTAGTCGATCAAGGCAAAATGCAATGTCTGGAATTAAATCAACGCGCGGGCACGGCACTCATGCCCAAAATCCACCTGATTGATTTAAAAATTGCCAAAAAACAGCACGGTATTAGCCAACAATTGATTGATGAAATCAAAAAACGCTTGGCTAAAAAAGAACAAGTTTTGGTGTTTTTAAACCGACGCGGCTATGCACCTGTATTGATTTGTGAGAGCTGTGCATGGCAAGCCAAATGCCCAAATTGTGATGCCAACTTTACCTTGCATCATCAACCTTATACACATTTGCATTGCCACCACTGCGGTACGATTCATCGTAAACCTGAGCAATGCCCTGCCTGCAACCATGCAGAACTCAAACCAATTGGCATGGGCACTGCCAAAGTCGAAGACAGTTTAAACGAGCTGTTTCCCAATGTAGATGTGATTCGGGTAGATCGTGACTCAACCAGTCGTGTTGGCAGTTGGCAAAAAATTTATGACCGTATTCAACGCAGCGAACCACTGATTTTATTGGGCACGCAAATGCTGGCCAAAGGGCATCATTTTCCGTATGTGACATTGGTGGCAATTTTAGATATTGATTCAGGCTTACTTAGTGTGGATATTCGCGCACCTGAACGCACGGCTCAACTGATTGTGCAAGTGGCGGGACGTGCAGGGCGTGGTGAGCATAAAGGTGATGTTTATTTGCAAAGTGTGCGTCCTGATCATCCACTTCTCACCACATTGGTCGAGGGAGATTACCGCAAGTTCGCCAAACAAAGTTTAAAAGAACGCAAAGCTGCACAATTACCGCCTTATCGTTACAGTGCTTTGATTCGCTGTGAATCTAAAAGTCAGGAATTAAACCAGCAATTTTTACAACAACATGCACAATGGCTTAGAGAACATTCAGAACAATTAATTGAAATTTGGGGGCCGATTCCTGCGCCAATGGAACGTAAAGCAGGACGTTTCCATGCACACATGGTGTTGTTGTCTAAAGATCGGGCACGCTTACATTTTTATATCAGGAACTGGTGGCAAAATATGTTGCATGAAAAGCCATCCAGCATGAAACTAAGTTTAGATATAGATCCGCAAGAATTTAGCTAATACTGTAAATTGAAACTTAGCTGTATCAGCACTTATTTCAATAATCCACCGCTTTAAACTTTGGATGACCACATGTCCTTATTGTTACAAATAACCATTTTTCTAGGCGCTTCATTGGTTTTGGTTCCCTTACTAAAACGCTTTGGTATTGCGACCGTATTGGGCTATTTGTTTACAGGCATTTTGCTAGGGCCTAGCGTATTCAATATTGCCAGCGACCCCGATGATATTCAGGAACTGGCAGAATATGGTGTGGTGTTCCTGATGTTTATTATTGGCTTAGAACTGCGTCCACAACGGCTGTGGGAAATGCGCAAGCCCATTTTTGTTTTGGGTAGTTTACAGGTCGGCATCACGGGTATTCTACTTGCAATCTTGGCTTTTTTTGTCTTACAGCAAGGCATTGCCTCAAGTGTGGTGATAGGTTTTGCACTGGCACTTTCCTCTACAGCCTTTGTGCTACAAATGTTGCAAGAAAAGCAGCAACTCAACAGCAGTTATGGACAACAATCCTTTTCCATTCTGCTGTTTCAAGATATTGCCGCCATTCCTTTAATTGCCATCATTCCCATGTTAGCAGGTGCAGAATCGACTCATCATGGCATTGCTTATTTTGCTGCAATCATGGCGACCTTTAGCGGTTTGTTCTTATTTAGCCGTTATCTCATGCGTCCATTTTTTCGTTTTGTGGCTAAAAGTGGCGCACATGAACTGATCACTGCTGTCGGTTTATTCATTGTACTTGGCGTGGTCAGCATTATGGATGTGCTGGGCATTAGCACCACCTTAGGTGCATTTTTAACAGGCGTATTGTTGGCAGATTCCGAATTTAGACATGAGTTAGAAGCCAGTATTGCCCCATTCAAAGGCTTATTGCTAGGCTTATTTTTTATGACCGTCGGGATGAGCACCGAACTGGCAATCTTAATGAATACCCCTTGGCTGATTGTAGGCGGTGCATTGCTGCTCCTGCTCATCAAACTGATTAGCCTCACGGCCATTGCCCGTTATTTCCAATATTCTTGGCGCAATAGTTTGTTGTTGGCGACTTGCTTGGCACAAGGCGGTGAGTTTGCCTTTGTGGTGCTCAGTGTCGCACAAAGTGAAAGTGTGCTCAGCCAGGCCATGCTGCAACCACTGACCTTAATTGTGACTTTGTCGATGGTGTTGACCCCAATTTTATATTGGTTGATGAGCAGTCAAATTATTCCTCGCTTAGAACGTGAAAAATCGCCTGAATATGACGAAATTCCCGATACACATCACCCCATGATTATTGCGGGTTTTGGTCGTTTTGGACAAATTATTGCCCGTGTGGCGTACTTGCAGCATCTGCACTTTACTGCCATCGACAGCAATATGGATAAAATTGATTTTGTGCGGAATTACGGCGGTAAAGTCTATTATGGCGATGCCACTCAACCTGAAATTTTACGTGCCGCAGGCATCGAGCATGCCAAAATCTTTATTCTAGCCATTGATGATATTGAAGACTCAATGAACGTGGCACGGCATATTCGCCTGAATTATCCAGCGCTAAAATTACTGGTACGCGCTCGTGATCGTCATCATGTGCACTTATTGCGCGATTTAGGCGTTACCTATATTTGGCGTGAAACGTATTTATCCTCTTTAGGCATGGCCTATCAGGCTTTGCGCGATTTGGGCATTAATGAAAAAGATGCCTATAAAAGCATTGAGTTGTTCCGTGATTATGATGAACAACTCTTGGCACAACAGCAGCACATTTATACCGATGAACAAAAAGTATATGAAACCCATCGTAACGCTTTGGCAGAACTGGAACACCTGTTTGAAAGTGATGCACAAAACCGTGAAATGCCCTTGGGTGTCGATTTAAAACGCGGCTTGCATAGCAGTCATATTGATGTAACACGTGATGCAGCAAACTGACTTGTGTTTTACAATATTGCCACCATTAAAACAGGGTTATGGAGAATTTTATGTCTGATTTACGCCAACGCTTTTTTATTGAAGATAGCCCTGTTCGTGGTGAAGTAGTTCATCTCGAAGAAGCTTTGCAAACCATTTTGAAACAACGTGATTATGTGCCTGCGGTACAAGTGTTGTTGGGAGAAATGCTTTGCGCCACTGCCCTACTGGCCAGTACCCTAAAAATTAAAGGGCGTATTAGCTTACAAATTCAGGCATCTGGCACATTTAAATGGGCCATGGCGGAATGTAACCACTTGGGTGAAGTGCGTGCGTTGGCAGACTACGAACAAGACCCGCGCTTTTTAAGCGCTGAAGACAGCAGTACCGTCCTGAAAAGTTTGGTCAGTCCTGTACTGTTTATTAATATCGAGCCTGAATTTGGTGAGCGTTATCAAGGTATTGTGCCTTTGGACAAAGCCAATTTAGCTGAATGTTTAATGCAGTATTACGACTTATCGGCACAAATTCCAACTCGTATTGTGTTGGCAAGCAATGCCGAACGTGCGGGCGGTTTGCTGATTCAATTGTTGCCGCGTAACAGTGAAGAAGAACAACAACGGGTCGATGAAGATTTATGGCCGCGTGTGACCATGCTGACTGAAACCTTAAAAGCGGAAGAATTGACTGATTTAGACGTCAATGAAATTTTGTACCGTTTATACAATGAAGAACAAGTGCGTTTGCCTGAAGTGGAAGCCTTACGTTTTGGTTGCACTTGCTCCAAAGAGCGCTGTGCCAATGCCTTAATGCAAATTGGTGTTGCTGCGGTACGTGAAACTTTGGAACATCAGAACCCTATTACTATGGATTGTCAATTCTGCAGCACACAATATAGCTTTAGTGCCGAAGAAGCCTTAGGTTTATTTGGAGAACATCTCAGTTAAATGGCATGGTGAATACCATGATTAATATGTGATGCAATGCTGAAAATTCATCAAAAATGAGCAGTACATTCTGCTCATTTTTTATTTACGTGATGACCATCGTCAAAACCTATTATTTTATTACTTTTCATGTGATTAATTTCACAAAACTTTCATGCAATTACTAGAAAATACCGCGTAAATTGGGTATAAATAATCCCATATTTTTTTTATGCCTTTATATATTTTAGGCTGCTTCTTCTCTGGGATATTGATTTTATGAACACCCTGTTCTTTTCTCGTTTAGCATTCATCAGCGCGATTTGCTGTTCAAGTTTAGCTTATGCAGCCAATGCAGACCCACTTTTGGGCAAATGGAAAACATTAGACTACCGCACAGGTTTTTCATTGTCTGACGTAGTCATGAGTAAAGATAAACAAGGTGCGTATGCCGCTACGATTATAGAACTACGTGCGGTTCCTGGCGCACCGCGTTTGGAAAATTGCACACTCTGTACGGGTAAAAATAAAGATAAGCCACTGTTAGGTTTTGTGCCATTAAGTCACTTAAAAGCTACGCCAAGCAATCAAATTGAATTTTATGAAGGTGACTATTTAGACCCGCGCACAGGTAAACAATATAAAACTCGTGCACGTTTAAGCAGCAATGGCAAACATTTAACCCTTTATAATGTAGACCTTGCCACCAATGCCAGCCGCAAAATGACGTGGGTGAAATACTGATTTTATTCCTCACCAATGCGATAAAAGCTGTGTTCTGCACACTTTTATCGGAATGATTAGATTTAAATTACCAACTCCATAACACTTATATCTTTTCCTGCCTGACATCTCACACTGCTCAATTTGCTTGTTTATTACATTCTTGCTATAAAACCCGAAATAGAATTTTTACTCTATTTTTTAAAATAACAATTTTGGGGATGCTGTTCATGAAAATAAATTTCAGAGGGATTTTTGCGGGTTTCGTTTTAACAACCCTCTCAAGTGTTGGCTTTGCAGAAAGCGATCTACTGGTCGGTAAATGGAAAACCATTGATGATCGCACAGGTTATTCACGTGCCGATGTCGAAATTCGCAAAAAGCCAGATGGCACTTATGAAGGCATTATCGTGGAAACCCGTAATATTCCGGGTGCAGAAAAAATGGTGATTTGTAGCAATTGTCCAGGTAACTTAAAGAATAAACCTTTTATTGGCTTGCCATTTATTTGGGGCTTTAAACAAGATGCTAAAAACCCACGTGAATTTAACCAAGGTCATGTTTTAGACCCAATTGGCGGTAAAGTTTATAAAGGCAAAGCTCGTTTAAGCGCTAACGGTAAGCGCCTCACCTTACGTGGCTATGTAGGTGTTTCAGTGATTGGTCGCAGCGTGACTTGGGTAAAATACTAATTCCAAAAACTAAGATATTGATTTACAGGGTTCTTTTTAAAGAGCCCTTTTTATTACCAAATTTTGAAACAATCCTTTTAAACACCGTACGACCGTTCAATCCAAAATATTGAAATAAAGGATGGCATTGAATAAAAAATAGACTAATATCTATAAGACATCTATACGCACAAGCCAAATTGACACATCAATATAACAGGCGTGAGCACAGCAAAGGGTTGGCTGAATTTCACCAAAGGAATACAAATAAAAGATTCTATTACAGCGTACACAGGCTAAATTAAAGAGAATCACTTATTGGATATCCACCAATTATTGATGTAAAGCAATCCCTCATTTCAGGCGAGCCAACTCGTTTGAATTCGATCAGAAGGAGTATGCCATGACCACTATTTTATATCGTGAAATCACTTCAGACGGACAGCACACAGAAATTATTGAAGAATTTACCCAGTTAGATTTAAAAAAATTTGCCGAAGCGTGTGGGCAAAGCCCTGAATGGGTCTTACAACTTTTAGAATATGACATCCTGCCTTCCCGCCCTGCCGAACGTATCCACCAATTTTTTGGTGAAGATATCAACCGTGCACGCCAAGCCTATCGGCTGCAACGTGATTTTGATGCCAGTTTTTCAGCTGTCGCCATGATGCTTGACCTGATTGATGAAGTGCAAAAATTACGTAAAGAAGTTAAACATCTGAATTTTCAACATAGTTAATCCTCACGCTCTAGTTGTGTGATTCATCACCTTGCTAGAGCGTTTTTCTTTCTATGCCCGTAAATTTTTTTGATGAGAATGATCTACACAATGAAAACTAAAGACTGCAACAAGAAGATTAAAAATATGTTTCCTGAGTTTCGTGATTTAATTCAGGGATTACGCGACAGCAATCCACATTTTTCAAAAATTTTTGAAGATCACGAACAGCTAGACCGTGAAATTAGCCAGTTAGAGCTTGATCCTGTGCATCAAATTAATGATGACATTGAAGCGCTGAAACGCAAAAAATTAAGACTAAAAGATGAAATGTATCACTTGCTGCGTAATGCACAAAATGATCAATTGGCTTAAAAATACATACAAGTCTGAACTGCAAATCCTCATACGATCAAATGCAGGACACAGCAAGAAAAGACAAAAAGCAAAACAAGATGGCGTATTCAAGTCTGAAAACAGCATTCAAAAAACTGCCATCTTGAGCTAAGTGTCTGCCTATCTGGTTCAATCTGTGGATAAGCTTATCAGTCCTATGGATAACTTTTGAGGTCTGTGGACAACTTTTATCAACGAATTATCTTGTGACATATATTGGATGTGGAACTCAATTTATCACCACATCTGCAAGTCTATCTTCTGGATTATTTAATTTTAGTCAGTTTTTCGACTTCTTTAATGGTGCCTTTCACGGTTTGCTTAATGGGTTCATAGTCTAAAAACCAAAATAAATTCATGGTTTGGTCATTATGTTGCTGTGCCAACATATCAATCACACTTTTTTCACCCAGACCGACAAGGTGCCTACGATAAAAATAATACAGCAACAACAAAGTAGTCATCACCATTACCCCAAGCATGATCCAAAAGGCCTGTGCGTGTTTCAGTCCTGGCATAAACTCAAAGTTCATCCCATACACCCCTGTAAATAAAGTCAAAGGCGCAAAAACTGCGGTAATGATGGCTAAAATCCGCATGTTTTCATTGGTCTGGTTGGCGATAGCAGAAAAATGCAGATCAATTGCGGTTTGCACTGCAGAACGTAAGCGAATGGTATGCTTTTGAATCCGTTCAATATGACTGGTCAAATCATCCAAACGCACCAAAATAATATCCTGCCGTTCACTACGCTTTTTGCCACGTAAATGTGGGTAGTTATCGACAATTTCATCACGCAATTCCTGCAAGGCTTCTATTTGCTCTTCACATAAATTTTCAACTTGCTGAAACGCCATATTTTCTTGCAACAATTGATGCCAACGGGTAAAACGGCGATGTCCCTGCAGCAATTCTTGTTGCCAATATTCCACACGGCGGGTCAGTGGCATACGAATATCCAAGTAATCATCTGCCACCAAATTCAGTAAACGTAATGTTAAATCTAGTGGTGTTGCTGCCAATTTGCGCGCTTTATTCTGTTCTTCAATCGGGCGCTGCACTGCAGCTTCTACACGTGACAAATAGCTTTCCATGACTTTATTGCCCTGTTCCCGCACACTAATCAAAATCTGCGGTGTCATAATAAAGCTCATCGGCGTAGTGGCCAGTCCAAAAATCCGTTCATGTTTCTCCCCGACTTGTTGCCCTGTTGCAATACGGTCTTCGGGTGTGATCAGTTTACGGAAAATCAATAAGTCATAATCATCTAAAGTATCAAACGCACAAGGATGCTCTATATTTAAAATATCGCGCACATGATATTCATTGAGCGATAATTGACTGTACTGAAAAATCTCTTGTTGCCACTGTTCTGCACGGTTAAGCACATCATCACGGGTGCAATCAATCCAGATAAATTCAGGCTCAAGCCCTTCAATTGGCTGTTTTTGCACATAAATATTGGTTTTATGATTGGTATGCAGATAAAAATAATAACTTTGCATAGAACGGGCACTCTATTTCAGTTTTCTTGTACGGTTTTTTGAGATTTTAAGATGTACTCAGTTTAAGCATGGATCAGGCTTCTTTTCAAATACATGCTGTAATTTATGCCGCTTTTCATACAACAAAGATGGTTTGTACGATGCAACAAAATTTTTAGCATAAAAAAACCCGCATTCAGATTGAATACGGGTTTTTTGACCATTTCAGATCATCAACACAGCATTACGCTTGTTCGATATCTTTCATAGTTAATTTGATACGACCACGGTTGTCTACATCAGCAACCTGTACTTTCACTTCCTGACCTTCTTTCAACACGTCTGCAACGTTGGCAATACGCTCATTTGAAATTTGAGAAATGTGAAGTAAACCGTCAGTACCCGGAAGGATATTTACGAACGCACCGAATTCAACAATACGGATTACTTTACCTGTGTAAATTGTACCCGGCTCGATTTCAGCAGTTAAAGCCTGAATTTTTGCAACAGCAGCTTGTGCAGCAGCTTTGGTTTCACCAAATACGCGCACTGTACCGTTGTCTTCAATATCAATTGCCGCTTTAGTTTCTTCAGTAATTTGGCGGATGGTAGCACCACCTTTACCAATCACGTCACGAATCTTGTCTGGGTTGATGTTAATCACTTGGAAAGTTGGTGCATGCATTGAAATTTCTGGACGCGCACGTGAAATCACTTGGTTCATTGCATTTAAGATATGCATACGACCTGCATAAGCTTGGTTTAATGCAACTTCCATGATTTCTTCAGTGATGCCTTCAATCTTGATGTCCATTTGCAATGCAGTAATACCGTTGGCAGAACCCGCAACTTTAAAGTCCATGTCGCCAAGGTGGTCTTCATCACCCAAAATGTCAGAAAGTACAGCGAAACGCTCGCCTTCTTTCACTAAGCCCATTGCGATACCCGCAACTGGTGCTTTCAATGGAACACCTGCATCCATAAGTGATAACGATGCACCACAAACAGACGCCATAGAAGATGAACCGTTTGATTCAGTGATGTCCGATACGATACGAATCACATACGGGAAGCGATCTGCTGCAGGAAGAACAGCTTGCACACCACGACGTGCCAAACGACCATGACCAATTTCACGACGTTTAGGGCCAGATTCACGACCTGTTTCACCTACTGAATATGCAGGGAAGTTGTAGTGCAACATGAAGTTGTCAGTTTTAGTACCCGATAAGGTATCAACCATCAAGGCATCACGTGTATTACCTAAAGTGGTGGTAACCAAAGCCTGAGTTTCACCACGGGTAAACAATGCAGAACCGTGCGCACGGTCTAGAACGCCAACCTGTACGTCAAGCGCACGAACGGTTTTGGTGTCACGACCATCAATACGTGGTTTACCAGACAAGATGTTGTCACGTACGGTACGGTATTTAAGATCTTCAAAGAGTTCGTTCAAGTCATCTGCAATGCCAGTTTCGTCATTTTCAGGAACGAATTGCGCAACTGCTTCTGCTTGAAGTGCATCTAATGCAGCATAACGGTCTTGTTTGATCGCAATGGTGTACGCTTCAGAAATTTTTGCTTCAAACGCTTCTTTTAGTTTTGCACGAAGGTCTTCGTTTTTCTCTGGAGCAGTCCAAGTTGACTCAGTTGCACCTGCAGCCGCAGCAAATTCTTTGATCGCTTGAATCGCGATTTGCATTTCGTCATGACCGTAAAGCACTGCGCCTAACATTTGGTCTTCTGAAAGTTCTTTTGCTTCAGATTCAACCATCAATACAGCAGATTCTGTACCTGCAACCACAAGGTCAAGGTCAGATTGCGCCATTTGTTCAAAGTTCGGGTTAAGCACGTATTCGCCGTTGATTAAACCCACACGCGCCGCACCAATTGGGCCACGGAACGGTGTACCTGCAATTGCAAGTGCAGCAGACGTACCTAACATTGCAGCAATGTCAGCTTCCATGGTTTTGTCAGAAGATACAACAGTCGCAGTAACTTGAATTTCGTTGTAGTAACCTTCTGGGAACAACGGACGAATTGGACGGTCAATTAAACGTGAAATTAAAGTTTCTGCTTCAGAAGCACGGCCTTCACGCTTACCATAACCACCTGGGATACGACCTGCAGCATATTGTTTTTCTTGATAGTTAACAGTCAGTGGGAAGAAATCTTGACCCGCTTTTGCTGTTGGTTGAGCAACCACTGCAACCAATACAGTCACGCCACCCATAGTAATCATTACCGTGTTGGCTTGACGCGCTACACGACCAGTTTCAAGTACAACTTGGTGCTGACCAAATTGGAATTCTTTACGAATAATATTAAACATCGACATGTTTTATTTTTTCCTAGTTCTTGTGAACAATTATTCTCGTGGAGACCCCTAAGGTTTGGCATTCACAATACAATTGTTTAGGTAAATGACAAAGCTTAGAAGCCGACCTCACTCGAATGAAACACGATTTTTAAACACAAAGAAGGAGCGAATCATTCGCCCCTTCCACTGATCTAGCCAAGGCTAGATATACTTTAGTTTTCAGTAATACAGCATTCAACATGCAATAGTCCGAAAATAAAAGCTTAAATCGAATTAACGACGTAAACCTAAAGCAGCAATCAATGCGCTGTAACGAGTCACATCTTTGCCTTTAAGGTAGTCAAGTAACTTACGACGTTGGTTAACCATACGGATTAGACCGCGACGGCTATGGTGGTCGTGTTTGTGCTCTTTGAAGTGACCTTGTAAGTCATTGATTTGAGCAGTTAAAAGTGCTACTTGAACTTCTGGTGAACCAGTGTCGTTTTCAGCACGAGCAAATTTAGCAATGATCTCTGCGCGATCTGCGTTTGTTAAAGCCATTCGATTTCTCCGAGATGCTTAATAAAAAGATTTGATACCGATCAATTGATTACTCAATTGACTGCCGTGCATCACTACAGCAAGGGCACTATTTTAAGGCAAAAACGTGCCGATTGCAAAACAGAACGACAAACAAGCGCTTTTAATTTTGAGATGTCCCAATAAAAGTATGATTTATGCTGAGGGTGTACACATCATGTTAGGTATAAAGTACCTACGGAAAATAAATATACAATTGTATATGATTGATAATATGTAATATTTTGCCAACTGCTTTTCATCCACTGGAATATTTTGCCGTTAAAATAAAACAGCCCGAGCATAGCTCGGGCTGTTTTTTGCGCTGTAGTTTCTTGTCTTATTATTCTTATTGTCTTGTTTATTGTGGTTATTTGCGCGTTTTCGCGTCTTATTCTCTGAACATTCCTGTTCTTGCTTTCACGTCCTTGTGTGGTAGATTTTGCCACAATACTAAAGTGAAAGAAGTCGTATTTCTCGTATCTGTTTGTAAGCTTTTTCTTACAACAGGTAAGCATTGTCAGCATTTTGCAAATCACCCAAACTTACAGGCATAAAAAAGCCCTGTAGTCTCTCCCAAAACTACAAGGCTTAGCGGCTGTAAGTTTCCTCTTCTCACTCACGTCCTGTCAGTTCGCTGTCATTCGACATTTATCGTTATTATTCTGCGATTATGCTCAACTATCCCTATTGAGCTTTTTATGTGAAGTCATCTTCTCAAAAAGATCTTGAAATCTCTATGCGCAAATTTCTCGAATCAATGTAAGCCATTTCGTACAAAACCATCTCTTATTCAGTTTTACTTAACAATCCAAAGCGTCATTAATTCTGGCTAATAAACCACTGCTGCGACGGGTACGAATCATCAAAGCTTGCTGCAAAGCTTGCGCATCAACCAACAAACTTACGACTTTTTTAGCACGGGTAATGGCAGTGTAGATCAGCTCCTTACTCAGCAAGTTTTTTGCCGCAGCATCCAACACCACAGCTGTATGAGTAAATTCAGAACCTTGCGATTTATGAATAGTAAGTACAAATGCGGTTTCAATATTTTTAGGTAAGCGTGTTGCAGGCACCCACTTATTTAAACTTGGAAAATATACTTCAAACTGGCGCTGATCATTCTGCTCTCGCATAAAACAGATGCCAATATCACCATTCGACAACCCCAGTTGATAATCGTTATAGGTCATCATGACGGGGCGTCCTGCATACCAATCGCCATGTTTGGTTTGTTTTAACTGTTGCAACAAGCGTTTTTCAATCTGCAAATTCAGTTGTTGTAAACCCAAATGACCATGACGAATTGCGGTTAAAATACGGTAATCATCAAATACATTCACCACATTCTCAACATGCGCTTGAAATGCTGTACTTGATTGTTCCAAGCCCAAAGTATGTGCTTTTAATACCGCTACATAAGCCTGATAACCATACATCAGCTGATCATAATAATGCGCTAAATTTTCCGCTGAAATTTGCCCATTTTGCTGAGGTAAATATTGCAGTTGTAGGGCATCTATTTCGACTTGCTTAAATTGAATTGGCTTTAATTCACCTGCTGCCACGACTTGCTGTTCAAACTCAGCCAAAACCTGTGCAGGAGAATGTTCTTGCTGAATAAACTTCGCCATTGCGCCAATTTTTGCACCTTCAGCAAAACGACGTGTGGTCACTAAATTGACACGGTTATTTGCGAGTTCAGGCACTTGCTGTAAATCGGCCAATACTGTACCGACATCGACTGAAGCCAATTGATTGGCATCGCCCAACAGAATTAAACGTGCCTGCGCAGGAATGGCAGCCAATAACATCTGTGACAGGCTTAAATCCAGCATCGACGCTTCATCGACCACAATCACGTCATAAGGTAGAGGTTGTTTAGCGTGAAAACGTGGCTTGCCTGTATTGCCTAAGCCCAATAAACGATGCAAAGTCACGGGTCGTAATTGACGTAAAGCATCGACATTAAACATTTGTAAAGCTTGACTATTCAAGGCATTTTGCAAAGCTTCATCCATCCGCTGTGCCGCTTTGCCTGTTGGTGCAGCCATCGCAATCCGAATATTTGGCAAAGCTTGATTAAGCACCGCAACAATATGCGCCAAAGTATAGGTTTTTCCTGTACCTGGCCCACCAGTGATAATACTTAAACTTTGAGTTGCCGCAGTCTGTAACGCTTTTTGCTGCTGTGGATCTTGCAATAAATTAAGCTGTTCGGCTTGTAATTCAAAGGACAAAGGCGGCTGCGCCTGAATCCGTAAAATATCGCTAGCAACCTGATGTTCCAGTTTCCAGTAGCGATACAAATACAAACGCTGCCCATCAAATACAAACGGTGCAATTTGTGGATCAGGATTTAAAGCGCTACGCTGCAAGTTCATGTGCAAATGTTGCAATGCCGCCACTTGTTCTGCGGTTGCAGGAATACAGCTATCCCCTTGCTGAATAGCATCGAGTACCTGTTGCATCAAAATTTGCGCTGAAGCATCAAAAGTGACATTGCTAAATGGCGGCTGACATAGGTAATCCATCCACGCCTGCATTGGCGTTTGAGCTGAATTTAAGTGAATATGCTTGTTTTCCACACAGTTATCCTCAAAGTTATCCACAGGATAAGCAATTGTTTTATTAAGTCGATAAGCTGACTTAGCGTTATTTTTTAAGTTCAAAGTAACCCAATATTTGATCTAGTTGCAGAATAAATTCCGCATCTGGCCGCCAATGACAAACCCCTTGCCCTGCTTGCCCCTGCATACCACGCAAATACAAATAACTGGCTCCACCCAAATGTTGCCGAATATCATAATCTTGCAAACGACTGCTCAAATAACGGTGCAACGCCACCAAATACAAGGCCGCTTGTAACCAATAACTCGATTGGGTCATGTTGTGTTCAAGGTTGGTTTTTTCATAATCGCGCTGATCGGCACCCAAATAATTACTCTTATAGTCGGCAATGTGATAACACTGCCCATCAAAATAAACCAAGTCAATTGAGCCTGTCAGATAACGCGCAGTAGCGGCTTCATTTAAATCTTGAATAGGATGTCCCGCATCTTCAAACAATTGCTGAATTGCTTGAATAAATAAGCGCTGATCTGCCAACGCCAAATAGAATGGAAACTCTGATAAATAATGTGCAGTAGATAAGGCGGAAAGCTGGAAAGTATCGTGCAAAGGAGTATTCAACACATCCTTCAGCCACTCGGTCATGTGCGCAAAAATATCTGCTTCCTGCACAGTCGCGCTGCCTTTGGCAGTGTCGAGTTTTGCAATCAAATCTACCAATAACACATCTGAATTAAACTCTTTGTCGTTATGAAAACGGCGTTTGACTTCTTCAAAAATGTCATCATGACTGGCTTGAAAGTCGATATATTCAAAGAGTTTATGTAAAAAACTCCCCGCTTGAGTACCACGCTGAAAATTAGCTTTGATCCATGCAATCGGTTGAGCCACCTGTACGATTTCCTGTTCCGTTTCGACAGGTTCCTGATTGATTTCGTCGGCAGCAGCAGCCTGCTCCTCGCTTGCCAATGCCAAAGTATCGCTACGCATGGCGGCAGGTAAATGTTGTGCCAAGCCACTAAAACTGGTTTTGGTTCGTGGATAAAAGCGACGCTGCGGAAAATCTGCAGCTTCAATCTTAATTTCTTGCACTTGTTCAAGTTGTAATGCTGCCGCCAATTGTGTCAGAGGTGCTTCATCACAGCTCCATGCTGCTGCAATTTCTGCTGAACTTGGCGCTTGTAAACGCCAGACATTTAAACCAGCAGATTTTGGTGCAGCCTCTTTTTTACCTTCTTTTGCAGGCGTAGGCTGTTTTAGCATCGCATAGACCCGATAACTGGCACGGGTGAGTGCCACATACCAAAGCCGATTCAACTCTGCCAAACGGCGCTCACTGTGCTGCTGCATTGCTGTGGCATCTATGTCTTTATGTTTAATGGCAATGATACGTTGCTCAATGCCTTGCTCTTCCTGCGTTGCAAACACCAAAGCAGACTTGTCAGATTTGGGCGGCTGATCTGCCGACATCAAAAAGACCACTTTAAACTCCAAGCCTTTGGACTGGTGAATGGTCATCAATTTCACGCCTGCCGCATTAGAAAGTTTTCGTTCAATTTCCCAATCGCGTTTGGCAGGTGATTCAACTTGCTGTAAATACCAGTAATACAGCATGTAAGCCCCTTGATGGCGTTCACTTTGACGACTCAGCAATTCGGTTAAATGGCGTAAATTCACCACATGCCGTTCATTGTCAAAACTGCGTTTTGCCACCAAATTTTCCCAAATTTTAAATAAGTTCAGGCAGTAATTCCATGCGGTTAAAAAGCCTTTATTGACCCACATTTCCCGAATGCAGTCGAAGTCATAAATAAACTGACCTAACCCCTGTTGCTCAAGTTCAATCAACTGTTGCAGGTTATAACCCAATAAACGTGTCAGTAAGGCACGCTTGACCTTGGCTTCATCATAAGGATGTAAAATTGCAGTTAAAATTGTCGCCACATCTTTGGCTAAAAAGCCTGTAAAAACACTGCGCTGGCTACTTCTATTGACCTGAATTCCAATCCGCTCAAGCTCGTATTGGGCTTGATCTAGCTTTTGATGACTGGTCGATAAAATGGCAATATCATCAGCTTGCAAAGCAACTTTGCCTTCAGAATGATCAAAATATAAATCGCCTGCGATACCTTGATTTAATAACGCGCGAATTTTCCATGCAATTTGAATGGATTCATCCTGATCATGTTCCACCGTCACCCAACGCAGCGGTGCAGGATTGACCTGTTGCCGATCCATTAAAGCAGGATGAGGACGTGAACCTGCAATGACAGGTTCATAAATCACTTTCTCACCAAAAGCGGGTTGGCGTTGAAATAGCTCGTCCACCACACAGACCAACTCTTTCACTGAACGATGATTTTGTCTGAGTGAATAAATGCGACCTTGCTTTTTCAGCACGTCATCACGGGCATTGTTATAGGTCAGCATATCGCCACCGCGAAAACCATAAATCGCCTGCTTAGGATCGCCCACCATAATCATGCAACCGCGCGCATACCACTTCGGATTACGCCAAATTTGCGCCAGCATGTCGTCTTGATCTTGGTTAGTATCCTGAAACTCATCCACCAAAATCAGTGGATAACGGGTATGCACAAACTGCGCAAAACGCTGCCCACGTTCGCCCTGCAACGCTTCGGCTAAGCTGCGAATTTGTTGGGCAAAAGTGGTTTCCCCTTTTTGCTGTAAAAGTTGCGGTAAACGCTGCTTGACGTGTTGTACCAAATAGAATTTTAAATTGGTATCCACCAATTCAATTTGACGCTCAAAATTAAGTTTGGCATCCACAACTGCTTTAATTTTTCGGATTACAGGATGATCAAAAAAAGCATCTTGCACCTCTTGCGTACATGGCGCTTTCGCTTTGTTAAAAATAGATTTTCTGAGCTTACCGTCTTGATTCAAATATAGTGCAAAGACCGCATTAAACAATGCGGCAAGATGTGAATTAAAATAATGTTCTAAAGGGCTGTGCTTAATTTTTTCAATCAGTTTTGGCAAAGTCACTGTAAATAGTGGCTGCAACCCCTTCTTATCACTCCCCGCGACATAATCGGAAAAATTAAAGCTATATTCACCATCATAATATTCTTTTAATTCTTCAATTTGCGTCATGGTGATACTGGCTAAATTCTGCAACGCCTCTGCTAAATCTTGTACATCCAATTGTGCCTGATCTATGCCCTGAATCTCTGCCGATGCAAAATTCAAACTGGTATTGACCAACCCCTCATAGTCTGCTGCAGATTTCAACCGCCCACATAACAGCATATAGTCCACAACATGCTGAGGCTGTGCTTGAATCCATTCACGCAGCACATCATGCACCAATTGTTCAGTATAGACCGATGCTTGGTCGGTAATATTGGCGCGCTCAATTTTGCCGCTTTCAAAGGAAAATTCACGCAATAATTTTTGGCTAAAGCTATCCAGCGTTCCGACAAATAATTCATCGAGTTGTGCAATCACCAAGTTCAAACGTGAACTGGCATAGTCCAGTTTTAAGCGATATTCCTGCAGAACATTTTTGAGTAAAGGGTCTTGTAGTTGTGTAATTTTTTCTGCAAGGGCACGCTGATCTAAAGACTGGTTTAAACACTGATCGATATATTGTTGGGTTTCAAGCAAACGTGCACGAATACGACTTTTTAGCTCGGCTGCTGCGGCACGGGTAAATGTGGTCGCAATCACCTGATTAGGCAAATAATCTTTCAGGAAAATCCGCACCATCAAACTAGATAAAGTATAGGTTTTTCCTGTACCTGCCGATGCTTCAATCCAATGCAAGCCTTTGAATTGCATCTCTTGAATTGGGTCATAACAAATTGGGAATGGGCTAGATGAGTTCACGCAGATTCCCCTTGTTTTTGAAGATTTTTCGCAGATTCATAATTTTCAATGATGGGCTGATACAGTCGATGGCTATATTGCTGAAATGCCTCAATCAACAACGGTTCAGTTTCACTGTCTTGAAAAATAAATGACCAGTCTGGGTGATTTTTCTCACTTTCATCAATAAAGCTCCTCCTAGCACCGTCATGCCAATGTTTTACGAAGCTTTCCATATTCAAAACTTGATCGGACTGAGCTTCATCCCACTGAATTTCAAATTCTTTTTTATCTTTCATTTTTAAAACCAAAGCCGCAGGCAATAACACAGGATATTGCTGTGCGTGTTTCCAGAACTCAAACCACTGGGCTAAATACTCGTGTGCTTGCTGTGCATGGATATTGGCAAAATGAATCACCGCATCTTTACACACCACAATCCGCTCTAAATCTTGATGTTCTGTGTTCTGATAGGCCACCCAAAACAAATATTCCAACCACACTTCGGCATATTTTCTTGGTCTGGCACTCGCTGCCACCACGCTACACCAAAGCTTTGTCGGCTGTTCAGGCACTTGAATACGGATATGCAAATGCGGATTCATTTTCCAAAGCTGTTGCGTTGTTGTGGTTGCCTCGTCTGCAAATTGCTGGAGTGTGTCACGTAAATATTGCTGTTCTTGCAGTCCCGTTTGAAACGTGGCATTTAAGGTTTTACCCACAGGCAAGGTATCTTGCAACAAGCTTTCTGCATCTTGCTCGCCATGTTGCAGTAAAAAATCACGCACACTATATTTTTCCAAGCCATTTAAAATCAGCGGCTCGTGGTTCATTGCAGCAGTGTCGGATTGTAAATTTTCGACCCCAATCGCTTTTAAATAGGCACGCGCAGGGAAACACACATCTCGAATCCATTGCATACTGTCGAGTACCACCACGTCTTGTGGCAATAATGGATATTCACCAAACCATGCTTCGCGTGGTGTGGTTTCTTGCTGCATTTGTTTGGCAACCCGATACCATTGATCTTTAAAGCGAACTTCACGGCTTTCGGCAAAACGCAGTTGATCAAAAGGTTGCAAACTATGCAGGTGATAAAGAGATTTCAATTGCGCAGGAATCTCGACACCGTTCAAGTTTAAGCGTGAATCGCTAGCCCTATCGGGATGTTTCACAATCAATTCCAAATGCTGCACAAATTCCTGCACCAGCACGGATGGATCACGTACCTCACCATCGCTGACATCAAAACCGTTATAAAATAACCAAACACTGTCTTGCGCCAACAATAAACTGTCTAAAAACGCCCCCTGATCATCCTCAATGCGTGAACGATCTCCCAGTTGTGGTTTTAATAGTTGCATCAAATCAAAAGCCAATTGCTGATCACGACTTGGGAACACGCCATTGTCCAAATTCAACATCACAATCAACTTATATGGCAGCGGACGAATTGCACCAATTTGGCTAAAGGTAATGGCGCCCGATGGACTGGCTTGTTCGAGTTGGGTTTCGAGCTGGGCTGAAATTTCTTGCAGAATATAATCCAGCGGTAAGCTTAAATGACGCAAATCTTGACCCGACTGCACATCAAAATAACTGGCTAAGGTCAGCATACGGTCATGTTTTTGCACCAAACTAAACACCGATGCCAACACATCTACCCCTGCATCCTGAAACTCACTCAGGTCTTGCATCAGTTGTTTAAGCCAATATTCCACCGTTTTGGCTTGCCCCAATTCATGCTGAATTAGCCAATCACGGCGCTGTGCAAAATCCTGATAAATTTGAACCAGTTTAAAAATCAATTCAAAATCGCTACTTTGCACATCGGCATAACTTAAAGTGTGCTGAACCACGCAATGCTCTGGCACTGCAACGCCCAAAGCCAAACGATCTAAAGCAAACTTTAAGCTGAACCGATAATCTTGATCATCTGCACTCAGGCTGCGTTTTAAATGCTCGGCATCTAAACCACGTTTAAAACCTGCATTGGCCAACAACTCATTCATGCGCTCAATGTTGTTTAAATTCAAGGCATAACGCTGTTGTGTGGCAGCCAAACTCAACCAGTCGCCAAACTCCTCAAAGCTAAAACGTCCTTGTACTAGCGCTATACGCCCAACCACCGCACGCCAAGCATTATGAATGTCTAAAGAGCTGATGCCTGCAATTTGAATAGGCAAATACACACTATCTTGACTGAGTTGATGCCCTAAAGTAGCTTGATTCTGCTGTGCTTTTTGTTGTCCTTTCTGATAGAGATCACGCTCACTTGGCGGTGCAGCAAATACGCTGCGAATTAAAGACTCTTGTTCTTTGAGTTTCGGACTCAATACCAAAATATCACTGGCTTGGCGGCTGTCATCTTGTCCTAGCCATGCAATTAAACGATCTTTGAGTACCTCAAGCTGACGTAAACTTGAATGACACACATGAATTTGCAATGACTCATCGGCAGGATCTAAGTCATACGCCTGCGCGACTGGCTCAACCAAATTCAATACATCCGATTGAATTTTACCCAGTAAATGCTGCGGCTCTTCTTCAGGGAAAAGATCATACCACTCGCCTTCATCACCACTTGACAACGCCGCCAATAAAGAAAAGTGATCACGTGCCTGTTTACCAAAGCGTGTCAGCAAAGGATGATGTGACTCGCGCATATCGGCATTAAATTCGCCATTATATTTTTTGATATATGCAGCAATATCATCATCACTTACGGTTTTATTTTGACTTTCCATCTCACGAATAAAACGACTTTTGATTCGCGCATCCATGTTTAATTTCCACTTAGGATCGACCATGTCTGCCCAATATTCTTGCGATGGGTTGTAATGCAGAATAAAAATATCCATATACTGCGCCAAACGGCGGATAAACAGCAACTGACTTGGCGGCAAATCCAATAAGGTAAAAATCACCAACTGTTTGGGTAATTTGTTAATACACGAATTTGGATTTTCAGGCTCGCCCAAAGCTTGCCAAAATTGCAGATCAATCTCCTGCATTTTTTCAAAATCTGCATGAAAAATATGCAACCACAACCAACTTTGCCATTGCTCTAATTCTTCGGCTTGCTCTTGAGTAAATGCGGCTATTTCCAATGCCGCTTGTTTTTCTTCTTCGCTCTCAAAGTTTTTAGGGATATAAATTTGCTGCTTTAAGTTCAGGCGTTTCTGCTGTCCCCAAACCGCTAACCAATTGCTTTGACATTGGCAGACACCCTCGCAGCCTTTTTGGCAAAAACCACGATAAACCATGTAATTGCTAAATAAACGTGAAACTTTATCTGCCACCCAATACAGCATGTTTTGCTTTTTGAGCTGCTTTTCTAAACCCTGTGACAATTGCTCTGCGCTGTCATAAATTCGCTGAATCAAACGATGTAAAGCATGCTCGGCAGGAAGTGGGTTTTGTTCGTGTTGTATCCACGGTTGTAAGTCATAAAACACACGCCATTGCATCACAATACGCGGAATATTTGCCTGACGCACCCGATCTTTATCGTCTAAAACTGCCTGATAAGCGGCCCATTGAAAGGCACGAATACGATGATGAAATTCAGTATTGGCACTAATGCCTTTTTGCTCGGCTATTTTTTCCGTCAGCCACTTTTCTACTGCCACTGAAGGCACAATAAAATGCTGGGTTTGTAGCACCTGAAGCGGATTCGATGTCGGTTGACGTATGGTTTTCAGCATTTCATTGACTAAAACTTCTATACGTTGGCTTTGTATGACATGAATCGCCATAAGGTATCCTTTAATTTATTTTGAATAAGAATGTATTAAATGTACTAGAAGGCCGTTGATCTATCATTTGCCTCAAGCACAACAAAAGAATAAAGATTATTGGCTATACACTTACAACGGTGTATGACACTTTACAAGCATACTTTTATTGCCTACTTTATTCAAAAAGTGCTTTGAATAAAGTGGTTTAATTTACCAAACAGCATACGATTATCCGCCATTTTAAGGTTGTACTTATGATAAAAAGAGAGACAATTCCAGACAGTATTGATCCAAGCCTAGACTTGGAAATGATTCGTGCAGAATGCCTAGAACTGGTCAAAAAACGTGCCTATTTTTCTGCAGGTGCAGCCATCATTCCTGTGCCGTTCTTAGACGTTGTCATTGATGTGGGCATCTTGTCGCAACTGATTCCAGAAATTAATGCACGTTTTGGCTTATCTCCTGAGCAAGTCAGCGTGTATGATCCTGAAACCCGAAAAGTCCACTGGAGCGAATTGCGTAAACGCGGTGTGGAATTTTCAGGCTTAGTCGTGGCGCGTACTGCAGTAAAAAAATCCCTGAATAATGTCGCAGCCAAGTACATCACCAAACAAGTCACCAAGTTTATTCCATTGGGTGGACAAATGGTGGCAGCAGGTTTGGGTTATTTTATTATGAAAAAAATTGCCGAAACGCATGTTGAAGAAAGCTATAAACTGGCAAAAAGCATTCAGCTTAAACAAGCCAAAGTTGTGAATGCTTAATTTTTAAACTAAACAGGCTCAAATTCAGCTAACTTAACACGCAGTCTTTGCATCCTCGAGGCAGATTATTCTGCCTTGAGTTGTTTCAAGATGGTTCTTAAAATTTCCAAACGTGCTGCATTTTTGTCATTACTCGGAATGATGTGCCACGGTGCATATTCGGTACTGGTACGTTGCAGCATATCTGCCGCTGCCACCAAATAATCATCCCAACGGCTACGGTTGCGCCAGTCTTCATCTGTAATTTTAAAACGCTTATGTGCGGTTTCCTGACGTGCTTTAAAACGCAGCTCCTGCTCATCTTTACTAATGGCTAACCAAAATTTGATGACGACAGTTTGATGATCATTTAAGTCTTTTTCAAAACGGTTGATTTCGTCATAAGAACGCTGCCATTCCAGTGGGCTAATCAAACCTTCTACACGTTCTACCAATACCCGCCCATACCAAGAACGGTCAAAAATATTGATTTTTTCTTCAGGCAGAATTTTCGTCCAAAAACGCCACAAATAAGGACGACTGATTTCAAAGGCTTCAGGTGCACTAATGGTGTAAATTTCGTATTCACGCGGATCCAGTTTTTTTACAATCCGTTTAATCGCGCCGCCTTTGCCTGCTGCGTCCATTCCTTCAAAAACAATGCTGACATTACGGTTATCTAAACGCAGTGCATCTGCCACTTTTTTCGTGAGTTTCTTTAACTCTGCTTTATAGTCATCCTCATTGACCGATTCAGATACAGGATTAAGCAAAACTTCTGGAATTTCTGCAGCTTGCCAAGTGATGCCCGAACTGGTCGGATGCACAGGACAATGCTCTAAAGCACGTAAAATATGCTGTGCAAATTGTTGATCGCGGATGGTTTCATCTTCGCAATCAATCATAATCCAGTCATCGGTAAAGCGTTGGCGCAGCTTCTGCAAGCTGTCATATTGCTTTTTATTGCGCCAATCCAAACCGTGCAATTTATGCCAATGCACTTCGCTCGGTTCCATATCATCTAGTCGTTTTTGTAGTGATTTCCACGATAAATCGAACCAGATTTTAATGACATCCACATGGTTATTTTTTAAGTCTTCTTCATAGGCACGCATTTTTTCGACATAGTTATCAAACATGGTGTCATCAATTTGTTTAGACACATGCATGGCTGTGCTTAATAAGTCACTATACCAATTGCCAAACATCACCATAATTTGACCTTCGGCAGGAATAAAACGTGCATAAGGCTGCCAAAGTGTCTGTTTGGGATTAAACGGGTGCGGCGCATCGGCTTTTACCCTTAAATAACGCGGATCGACCCATTCTCTTAATTGTTTAACCGATTCACCCTTACCCGCCAATTCAATGCCGCTCACTAAAATCAGCAAACTTTTGGCATTTTTTTCACCTTTGGTGTTTTTTAAAGCATATTGGGCTTCAATTAGCTCGACTGAAAGTTGTTCTTCTTCCATGAGTTTAAATTCAGTATGTGCTTGTGACATCATCTACCCTATTGTTGTGTTATTTAAGCTCTGCTGATCATTCATCTATATTTACGATATTAGAATGAGCGACAGACTTTGATCAGTATACGAATATCGACCCATTTTTTAACAACTTTTCGCTTATTTTTGTAGATTAATCTCACACACTGACCTTTGCCGTTTGGAATTCTGTGTAATTTGTCATAGCGACGAGATCAAACTCACATTAAGATTTGCCCATTCAACTCAATAATGAGACACCCTATGTCTAAACTTGCTGCTTTAGATGAGCTGTTAGAACTGTATTATCAATTTAAATATCATAAAAATCCTATGCTTTTTCAACGCTTACAAGATGTTCAAGCGTGGCAAAAACAGCGTATGCAACGCACCCATGCCACACAGTTTGCCGAAAAGCACAATGTCTTGATGGCTGAATATTTTTTAAACCGCTTATATGGCGGTCCAGATTTTGACGCTTTGGCAGGTCAAATTGCTCGCCTACTGAAATATGCACACAAAGCTGAAAAAATCATCCCTGAAAATGCAATAAAAACAGGGACTTCTGGGGTAAGTCTGGCGATTTTGGCAGTGCAGTTAGATGAACAAGTCGCGATACAATTGCTACAGGACTATCCTGAAAATATGCCTTTAAATGATGAGATGATGCGTCTGACTTATTTAAAGCTCGATCAGGGCGAAGCACGCTTAAAACAATTAAATATGTTGGATGAACTGGGTAAAAACCTAGATAAATATATGCGCTCTTTTGTGGTCTATACCGCTTTTAAAATGTGTAAAGGCGCGGCGCAAAAATACAGTTTTCAAATTATGTATGAGTTTATGCAAGATGGCTTTTTAGCCATGAAACCATTAAAGTCTGCAGAGAAATTTGTGAAGCAATTTACTACCACAGAACGGGAAATTATTGCCAAAGTACATGCAGGTGATTTACATCCATTTTCATAATCCCAATGTGTGAAATAACCAACACTTATTCAGCACACTTACGCTATCTTTGGTTTTTTCTGTATATTATTCATAACAATTGCATGATGATTACTGTACAAGTGCTTAGAATCTGTCATCATGCATACACTGCAGCCTTAAGCCTTTTTATCCTGAGGAGTGACTCCAATGTCGAATGAAAATCAAACGCCTACCGCTACTCCCGAGTCGGCACAACCAACAGACAAAGTGAGTCCATTCTTAACCGAACCTCTACCGCAAGGCGCTCCACAAGGTCAGCAACAATCTTTAGAACAAAAATTAACGGATACACCTGTTACGGGTTCAGTGCCAAAATATAATTTGCCGCGCGGTGCCAACACAGGCAATGTCGGTGCAACCACACACTTCGGCTACCAAACCGTCAGCAGTGAAGATAAAGCCCAGAAAGTCGCAGAAGTCTTCCACTCGGTTGCAAGCAAATACGACATTATGAACGACTTAATGTCATTTGGTATTCACCGCTTATGGAAACGCTTTGCGATTAATATGTCAGGTGTACGTCGTGGTCAGCGCGTACTGGACATTGCAGGCGGTACGGGTGACTTAGCCAAAGTCTTTAGCCGTGAAGTTGGCCCTACAGGTCATGTGGTACTGTCAGATATTAACGAATCTATGCTGAATGTTGGCCGTGACCGTCTAATTGATGCAGGCTGTACCAATGTCGATTTCGTGTTGGCGAATGCCGAAACTTTAGAACCATTTGAAGACAACAGCTTTGACTTACTGACTATTTCATTTGGTTTACGTAACGTGACCGATAAAGATGCAGCTTTGGCAGCGATGTACCGCGTACTCAAGCCGGGTGGTCGTTTATTGATTTTAGAATTTTCAAAACCAGTATTTGAACCGTTCTCAAAACTCTACGATTTATATTCATTCACAGCATTGCCATTGATGGGTAAAATTGTCGCAAACGACTCAGAAAGCTACAAATACTTGGCTGAATCTATTCGTATGCACCCAGATCAACGCACTTTAAAAGGCATGATGGAACAGGCAGGCTTCCAAAACTGTGATTACCACAACCTGACTGGTGGTATTGTTGCCGTTCACCGTGGTTTTAAACTCTAAGGCGTACCGCAATGTGGTCAATTCTCGCCCTTGGTGCAGTTGAGAAACTGATTCATCATGTTATTGATTTGGATGCGATTACTCGCATCCAGCTCAACCAACTACACGGCAAAATGTTGCGTGTGGTGCTCGATTCGCCACAGCTTTCTGTAGATGTCTTTTTTGATGACAACAAAGTTCGTTTAGAACCTACTGCAACAGGTCACAGCGAGCAGCCTTCTATTTTTGAGCATGAGAAGCGCTCTAGCTTCGCAAGGTTTGATCAAGCGCAAAATATCAGCCCCGCAACGACCACTTTGCATGTTAAAAATGTGGTGCAATTGCTCAAACTGTTGCTATCCGATGAAGTGGGCAATATTCCCCTACAAGGTGACTATCATCTTTTACAAGATATTCAGCGCATTATGCAGCAGGCTGAACTAGACTTGGCCGCACATTTAAGCCCTTGGATTGGTCCTGCTTTGGCTCATGAAGTTGGCAAAATTCAGCTTGCACCCAAGCATTTAAAACGCAGTCTACACAGCCATTTGTTCTTTGCTGAAGATGCCCTAAAAGAAGACAGTGGTCTATTTGCCCCACGCTGGCAAATGGATGACTTACAACAAGACACGCGCATTTTTCAACAAAATTTAGACCGCGCCGAAGCCAAAATTCAACAGCTACAAGCGCAGCTTGATGCACAGCCAGATACCGCTTCTGACACCTTAAACTCCACTCAACCCTAGGGAATAAGTCTTTATGATTCCGCACGTTTCACGTTTACTCGAACTTTGGCGCATTGCCGCGCACTATAGACTCGACACGTTGTTTCCTGCGGAAGAACTACCAGAAAAGGCACGTCATGCGCTCAGTTTTATTCGCATGCACCCTGCGGCTTGGTCAAGTAAAGAACGTAAAAACCCGCTGAAGCTCAAAGAAGCTTTAGAAGAAATGGGACCATTGGCAATTAAACTTGGGCAATTGCTGTCTACGCGTCGTGACCTGATTCCGCCTGAAGTTTTACAGCAATTGGTATTGCTACAAGACCGTGTCAAACCGTTCGGTTCTGACATGGCACAAATGCGAATTCAGCAATCCCTTAAGGCAGACATCAACACCCTGTTTGCCCGTTTTGATGAGCAACCTTTAGCAGCAGCCTCTATTGCGCAAGTCCATACCGCTGCCTTGCATGATGGTCGTGAAGTCGTGGTTAAAGTCACCCGCCCCGATATTCGCCAGCAAATTCTACAAGATTTTGAAATTTTGGAATGGCTCGGCGCAGCACTGGAAAAACGTCTGGAAGCGGCACGTGCTCTACATTTATCTGAAATTATTCAGGACTATCGTCAAATTATTCTCAACGAACTGGATTTGACCTTAGAAGCGGATAACACCCGCCGCATGCGTCACTACTTTACAGGCTCAAGCATGATGTATGTGCCTGAAGTCTATATGGACAGTAAAGATGTAATGGTGGCAGAGCGCATTACAGGCGTGCCAATTTCCGACACAGCAACCTTTGATCGTTTGGGTATGGATCGTGCCGATTTGGCAGAAAAAGGCCTCACAATTTTCTTTACCCAAGTGTTCCGTGACAACTTTTTCCATGCCGATATGCACCCTGGCAACGTCTTCGTGGAAACCATCAATCCGAATAATCCGCGTTTTATTGCGCTAGATTGTGCGATTATGGGCGAGCTGTCCAAGCATGACCAAATGACCGTAGCGCGTATGTTGCTAGCAGTGATGAACAGCAACTTTATGCAGCTGATTCAAGTCGTACATCAAGCTGGCTGGATTCCACCAGGCACAGATCAAGATGCCCTCGCCCGCGAAATGCGTCGTACTGTCGGGCCAATGGTGTCTAAACCGATGCACGAATTGGACTTTGCAGGCATTCTGATTCAGGTCATGGATATTGCACGTCGTTTCCATTTGGAAATTCCACCGCAATTGATGCTACTCCTGAAAACATTGGTGCATGTTGAAGGCTTGGGCACAGACTTATATCCAGAACTGGATATCTGGAAACTGGCAAAACCAATTTTAACGGATTGGATTAAAGCCAATATGAATCCAGTCAAAAATGTCAAAGAAATTGGGCAGCAAATTCCCGACCTGTTACTGGGTGCGCAAGACTTACCAAGTTTAATGATTGACAGTTTAAATGGTTTAAAAAACCAATCGGCTTGGCATTCCAAACAATTGCATGAATTACAAAGCATGCGTCTACAAATGGAACATCAGCAAAAACGCAGCTGGATTTTTGGCAGCATTATGGCCATTTTCCTCTCCATTGCGATTATTGCACCGTGGTATGTCTCTATTGTTTTAATCGCGTTGGCAAGTTTCTTGGCGATTTGGCGTATAGCTAAATAAAGCCACATTGCTTGATAACAAACTGATTAGACGATAAAAAAATTAGAAAGCCTGTTTTAAAGCAGGCTTTTTTATCACGCTGATTTTCTCTAACTCATCCTAAAAACTACCGCATGACTCATCAGTCACCAAATGATGCCTCTCGCCATTGTTGCAAAAATCACCACGCCTACAATTAATGCACATTTGTAGCGTTATAGATCAAGCATGACTCAGCTTTTGCATAAACGTGCCCCTGCACTCAGTATTCGCGCAGGACATCTGGCACGCCAACTGATTGAACAAGAAGGCTTACATGCCCAACACGTCGATATTATTCCAGGTGCAGCAGGCGGCCCCAAAGGTATTGGCATTCAAGGCTTAGACCAAGCTATTTTTGGCGAGTTTTTTGCCCAAGCCCCAAAGCGTCGTACTGTGGTCGGTTCTTCAATTGGCAGTTGGCGCTTTGCCAGTATTTTGGCGTGGGGCGCAAAACAAGGCACTGAACGCCTGTCCGATTTATATACCAACTTGTATTTTCATAAAAAAATGTCGCGCCAAGAAGTCGCTGAGATTTGTCAAAATATGCTGTTTGAACTGATTCAGGGACAGCAACAACAACTGATTCAGCATCCTGACTATCACCTCACGGTCATTTCCGTCAAAGCTCAACATATTTTCCAAAGTGACCAAGCCTTGCCTTTGCTAGCATCTGTGGCTGGAATTATTGGTAGCAATGCCATTGCGCGCAAACATAACCGCTTATTTATGCAACGCGTCATCAGCCAACCTGCGCAAGGTCAGCAGTTTATGGTAGAGGATGATTTTGTCACCCATTACCAAGCCCTGAATGAGCAGAATGTCGCACCGTGGCTGCTCGCCTCAGCGTCTATTCCCGGGGTGATGTCTGCTATTCGTGACATTCCTGATGCGCCCGTGGGCAGTTATCGGGATGGTGGCTTAATTGACTACCATCTAGATTTACCTTACCAAAGTCAGGGCATTGTGCTGTACCCACACTTTACCGACAGCATTACCCCTGGCTGGTTTGATAAAATGTTGAAGCATCGTAAAGCCAATCCTGAAAATCAGGCCCGGACACTCTTGCTATCACCTTCGGCAGAATATTTAAGCAGCTTGCCTTTAGGCCGTTTGCCCGATCGTAAAGACTTCACCTTAAAAGGTTTAGATCAGGCACAGCGCATTCGCTTATGGAAACAATCGGTGGCAGAAAGTCAGCGTTTGGGCGATGAATTTCTGGAAATGGTGGAAAAACAAAACTTCCCTCAATTTATGCAAACGCTTTGACAGTACAAATCTGGCAAGATAATTTAGGTAAATTGTCTTGAATCACGTACACTATAGGGACGATGCAAAATCGTGCGCTCAGAAAATAGCGTCCATACAATTTAAATTAATTTTGGTGAACAACTCATGAATAACTTGCAATGGCTCGATGAAGTAAAATTTAACGAACAAGGATTAGTGCCTGCCATTGCACAGCATCATCAAACAGGACGTGTGTTGATGGTGGCGTGGATGAACCGTGAAGCCTTGGCACTGACTGCCGAAAAAAATCAGGCGGTGTATTTTTCACGTTCACGCAATAAATTGTGGCACAAGGGTGAAGAATCTGGACACTTTCAAACTGTGCACGAGATTCGTCTGGACTGCGATGCCGATGTGATTATCCTGCAAATTGAACAACATGGTGGAATTGCTTGCCACACAGGGCGTGAATCTTGTTTCTATCGCAAACTCACCGCCAATGGTTGGGAAATTGTAGATGCACAGCTGAAAGACCCGAATCAAATTTATGGTGAACAAGCCGCCAATGCTCACACCTTAGCCATGAGCCAATCAAAGGCACAAGCTGAACAGGTTGAAGTTTTGGCTTATTTAGGGCAAATGATGAGCGAGCGCAAAACCGCTAATCCTGACTCATCTTATGTAGCCAAGCTATACCATAAAGGCTTGAATAAAATTTTGGAAAAAGTCGGTGAAGAAACCGTGGAAGCAATTATTGCCGCCAAAGATTTCAACACCGAAGCCAATGCCAACAACAAAAATGACCTGATTTATGAAGTGGCCGATTTATGGTTCCACAGCATTGTCATGTTGGGTTATTTCGATATTGAACCGCAAGTGGTACTGAATGAATTGGCTCGTCGTCAAGGTTTATCAGGCTTGGTTGAAAAAGCCAACCGTAGCCATTAACGCGAAAAGCCAACCCTGATCTGTGTCTGTAATCACCAAGCCTCGCCCGACCTATGAGCAAGCCACTGCTATAGATAATGCACGTCTGGGCAAATCTTTTAAAGTGATTGCCTATGCAGGTACAGGTAAAACCACGACCTTACAAATGATCAGTGATGCCATGCCAGAACGGCGTGGCATGTACTTGGCATTTAACAAAGCCATTGCCGCAGAAGCACAAAGTAAATTTCATCGTCAGGTCGATTGTCGTACATTTCACTCGCTTGCATATCGCAGCGTTCCACGTGGAGTCACCGACAAATTACGCCTACCCCGTTTAAGTCCAAGTTTTATTGCCAAAGAGTATCGTTTAGAACCGATTACCCTTAGACGTATGATGGGCGGACGCTATGAAAAATATGTGTTGATGCCAAGTCGTTTAGCCAGTTTGGTGGCCAATGCCGTGAGTCATTTCTGCTCGACCAGTTCGCAATACCCTGCCCCACGACATTTACAAGCACCCAGTTGGTTGCATCCAGATGACATCGACACCTTACAAAAGCATCTTTATCCTGCGGTAGAACGACGCTGGTTGGAGTCAATTGACCCGAATCATCAGGCAGGCATTGGACACGATATTTATCTGAAACTTTGGGCCTTGTCTGAACCCAACATTCCTGCCGATTATGTGCTGTTTGACGAAGCTCAAGATGCCGACCCGCTCATGCTGGGCATTTTACTCAAGCAACGTAATACTCAAGTGATTTATGTGGGCGATGCGCATCAGCAAATCTATGCTTGGCGTGGTGCAATCAATGCCATGCAGCAATTACCTTTGCCTGAATCACGACTGACCACATCGTTCCGTTTTGGTGAAGAAATTGCCCTGACCGCCAATGCCATTTTAGGTGGGCTGAATGAAACCGTGCCACTCTTGGGCAATCCAGAATTACATTCCAAAGTGGTCAACAAACCGCATACCAAAATGCGTGATGCGATTTTATGCCGTACCAACGCCCGTGCCATGGAACTGCTACTGGCAGGTTTAGTGCATGGCGATAAAGTCAGTCTGCAAGCCGACCATGTGCGCTTAAACCGTTTTGTGGATGCTGCCGCGATGCTCAAACAAGGCAAACGTGTGACCGACGTTCCGGAACTGGCATGGTTTAACTCTTGGCATGATGTACATGAATATTGTGAAACCAACGATGGCAGCGACATTAAACCTTTGGTCAAACTGGTGGATGATCATGGTACTAATCCACTCAAACGGGCGTTGGCAAAAATCACCCCAATTGACCAAGCCGACTATATTATTTCGACAGCGCATAAAGCCAAAGGTTTAGAATGGAATCGGGTACATATTGAAGACGACTACCAATTTAAACTGAACGACAAAGAGCATAAAATTAGCGATGAAGAATTAAGATTACTGTATGTGGCATGCACACGTGCTAAAGTCAGTTTAAATATTCATCATATTTACGATTTGGTACAACAACTGAAAATAAAAATGCCGACATCGTTACGCAAAGCGGTGGGGTAATTGCAGCAGGTGCGCTATGAAAATTACATCGGTTCATTTCAGACACATCACCCATTTTGCAGACCTAAAACTCGAACTCAATTATCACGATCTTCCCATCACCCTTATTTTAGGAGACCAAAGTGCGGGGAAGACTTCGCTATTACGCTTTAGTTATCAGGCACTAACCTGGTTTGCCGCTCGCTATAAAGACTTACGCACTGCGGGTTTGGTGATGCAAGATCAAGATATTTTGTTCAACCGCTTGCAAGCTAAAATTGATGTTTGTGTGGAAATTCCAGCAGAAATAGGCAGTTTGGCAGAATCAAGCAACACGCAAATTGAAAGCACCCAACATTGTGACTGGCAATTATATAAAACCCTGAATAGTAGCGGCGTAGGAGTAAGCAAAGCAGAAACCGCCAAGCTTGAAAAAATGGTGCAGCTCTATCAACACGCCATTAAACATGACCCGATGCAAGGTCTACCGCTGATTGCCTACTACCCTGCAGAACGCTTCGTGAATGAAGTTAATTTACTCAATAAAAATAATCCGCTGATTTTACAACCTGGACATGCCTACGAAATTGCTGCGATTCCATTCACGACATTTACTCGTTTTTTTGAATGGTTGCGGGAAATTTCCGATATTGAAAATGCCCAAAGTGCGCAGCTTTTACACAAGCTATATCAGCAACAACAAAGCGAACTCGCACAAACCCTGAATCAGTCCTTATTGCATGCCTATACCCAAATGCATGCACCGAGTTTACAAGCACTGAAAGATGCCTTACAAATCGTGCTGCCTGAAATTGAAGACTTATATCTACAACATCTGCCTAAATTACAACTCATGGTGCGCTGTCAGGGCAAAGATATGCTGTATCAGCAATTGTCGAACAGTCAGCGCAACTGGATTGCTCTGGTAGGCGATATTGTACGTCGCCTCTGTTTGCTAAACCCAAACAGTTTGTATCCGTGTCGCGAGGGAGATGGTATTTTGTTGATTGACCAGATTGATCATCAGCTCGATCAACAACAGGCCGCACAAATACTGACCCGTTTACATCAAGCTTTTCCGCGCTTACAAATTATTGCCACAGGCAACCGCAGCGAACTTTTGGAACAAGCGGAACGCTTTCAATGTTTAAAACTGGAACATCAACAGCTGCATCCCATCGCATGGCAAAGTTTACAACCGCAGTTTGCAGAAATTTATGCTGATGTGCTAGAAACCACTCACACGACAGAAGACGTCAGCCTACAAGAACAAAACCCAACACAATTAGGCACGGCTGAAATTTTGCAGCAGATTCAAAACCATTTAACTGCCGAACAAAAACAGGAATTGCTGCAACGCTTACAGCAATTGGATAGTGAGCCAACACCTGATCAATTGCCTGAATCTTAATTGCCGAAGTCTTTCAAGGCATACTTGGGCAAAAAGCAAGGAAATACTTTATCCCGCATATAACAGACGGTATATAATGACTTTGCTGTATGCAAAAAAAATTGATGTTGTTTTATTCATGTAATAAAATCAGATTAATTTTGAACTTTTATAGTAAAATCCGATTTTGCTGTAGTTTTTAAAGTTGCGCAATACAACTTTTTTTATACCTTGAATAGTGTCTATTGACCTTTCAAACACGGTGAATGCTGTAAAAATGCAGCAGATGCAGATCAACTTCATCCATAGTTCAACTAGGTTGTAGATTGACGCATCTAAATATTTTTAACACAGCTTTAACCAAACCAAGCACAACCTTATTCGCTGCATCGTCAGCGAAAGATCAGCATATTTTTTGCTGCTTGAGCCGCCTAGCCATGTAAAATTATTTTTGCATGATCTTGTTTTGAGTTTAAGTTGCGACAATACGCTCATCAAAACAATAGACTACGTGTTTACTGACACGACTGATTGGCTTTCAAGATTGAATCTTTTGGATGGTGTGTTGCTGTCCTGTAATCCTTGGAAGATAAGATTCATCCTTTAGGTTTTCAACCTATTCACGACAATGGATATGAGTGTGCTACCGATTATTATATTGTTACCGTTAGTACTGGGCACAACCCTTGTCTCGTGGCTGAAACAATTTTCACGCGGGGTAACGGCTTTAGGGGCGATTGGCGTCAGTCTGAGCAGTCTTATTCTGCTCCTGACTCAAGCAAAAGCAGTCTTTAATGGCGAAACGATCATTCAAACATGGTCTTGGCTGCCACAGTTGGGGATTGATTTAAGCTTTCGTCTAGATGCGCTTGGTTTATTATTCTCCTTGCTGATCACGGGGATCGGCACACTCATTTTTATTTATGCCTATTATTATTTAAGTCCACAAAACTCGCTCAGTAAACTCTATGTTCTCCTCATGCTGTTTATGGCTGCCATGTTGGGAATTTCGCTCTCCAATAACCTGATTTTGTTGCTGACTTTTTGGGAACTGACCAGTATTTCCTCTTTCTTATTGGTGGGTTATTGGAGCAATTACGAGGCAGCACAACGCGGCTCACGTATGGCACTGACCATTACAGGCATGGGCGGACTCGCCATGCTCGGTGGTTTTGTGTTATTGGCGCAAATCACAGGCACCTATCAAATTGACCAAATCTTAATGATGACTGAACAAATTCAAAGTCATCATTTATTTGTACCAACTTTATTGCTGATTTTATTGGGTGCATTTACCAAAAGTGCGCAATTTCCGTTTCACTTCTGGCTACCCAATGCCATGGCTGCACCCACGCCTGTTTCTGCCTATCTACATTCGGCAACGATGGTCAAAGCAGGGATTTTCTTGCTGGCGCGCTTATTGCCAATTTTTGCAGGCGCAGCGTTATATCACAACCTAGTCACCTTTATTGGTCTATTTACCCTGTGTATGGCAGCATTCTTTGCCATTTTCAAAGAAGATTTAAAAGGCTTATTGGCGTATTCCACCATCAGTCATTTAGGTCTGATCATGTGCTTACTCGGCATTGGTTCACCGTTAGCAGTAGCTGCTGCAATTTTCCACATCATCAACCACGCCACCTTTAAAGCGGCCCTGTTTATGATTGCAGGAATTATCGACCACGAATCAGGCACACGTGATTTACGCAAACTTAGTGGCTTATGGCAACTATTACCCTTTACCGCCACCCTCACTATGATTACCGCGGCCTCTATGGCTGGCGTACCGTTGACCAACGGCTTTTTGTCCAAAGAAATGTTCTTCACTGAACTGGTAGCAAACTTATCTGGCCCTGTACTGTTGGTTTCTGCAATTGTTGCGACACTGGCGGGTATTTTTGCAATGGCCTATTCAATACGTTTGGTACACGGCGTTTTCTTTGATGGTCCAATTGGTAAAGATGTCCCAAACAAAGAAGCTCACGAACCTCCGTTTGGCATGCGTGCACCCGCAACTTTATTGGCTGTTTTATGTATTTTAGTCGGCTTGATGCCTGCCTTATTGGTCGAGCATATTGTCAATAGCACGACTCGTGCCAGTACCCAACTGTCGCAGTTTGAAGGCACACATCTGGCAATTTGGCATGGCTTTAATCTTCCCCTGCTGATGAGTGTTATTGCACTGCTTGGCGGGATCATTTTCTATTTCTCGCTCGCCAAAGGTGGAAAAATCCGTGAAATTGACCTCGACCCACATTTAGGTCAATTCCAAGGCAAACTGCTGTTTGAATTATTCTTAAAACATTTGCTACAAGTTTCACGCAAAATCAAACGTAAAACCGAAAATGGTTCACTGCAAAGCTATTTGGTGTGGATCATTGCTTTTACGGTATTCATGGTCGCGCTACCATTATTCAATCAGGGATTAACAACTGGCACACGTGAACTCACACATGCGCCTATGATTGCCATTGTTTTATGGTTATTGCTGTTCTCTGCCTGCTGGATGATGCTGTGGTTCCACCATGAGCGCATCAAAGCTGTCTTAATCAGCGGTGCAGTTGGCTTGGTCGTCACCATGATGTTTGTCGGACTGTCTGCTCCCGACTTGGCACAAACTCAAATCACGGTTGATGTCGTCACCACTGTTTTATTGCTGATGAGTCTATCGCTGCTCCCACAATTGACCCCGTATGAATCTAGCCGTTCACGTCGTTGGCGAGATGCCTTCATTGCGATTGGTGGCGGCATTGGTATCGGCTGGATTGCGTGGCTGGTTATGACTCGCGACCACAATTCAATTTCATGGTTCTTTAATCAGCAATCCATTCCACTCGGTGGCGGAACCAACGTGGTCAACGTCATTTTGGTGGACTTCCGTGGTTTCGATACCTTTGGTGAAATTACCGTCTTGGGCATTGCTGCGATTGGTACGCTGTGTTTAATGGATGGTATGCGTGCGCACGGCACTATCATGACCCAAGGTTTAACCTATCGCTTTAATCCTTCACCGTTGATGCTGCGGATTACCGCCTCATGGATTTTACCTATCGCCCTTGTGGTCAGCCTGTATATTTTCTTGCGCGGTCATAACTTACCAGGCGGTGGCTTTATTGCGGGCTTAATTACCGCAATGGCGTTGATCATCCAATACATTGCGCTTGGTCAAGACCACACCGAACAAATGCTCAAAGCTAAATCTGGACGTTTATACGAAATCTGGATTGGCGTGGGTTTAAGTATTGCAGGTCTGACAGGACTTGCCGCATGGTTCTGGGGACGTCCATTCCTCACCAGCGCACATATTTATGTCAATCCTCCGATTATTGGTGAAATGCACCTCGCTTCGGCTGCCTTATTTGATGTAGGCGTGTATGTCACGGTGGTTGGTGCGGTAATGTTGATGATTTCTGTCTTGGGCGACTCACGTCACTCAGGCATGTCTGGCCCACTTCCAAAGGAGTAATGCAATGATTAGTATTGAGTTTTTAATTGCGTCTGCCATTGGAATGTTAGTCGCGACAGGAATCTATTTAATTTTACGTGCCCGTACCTTTCCTGTGGTTTTGGGCTTGGCGATGATTGGTTATGCCGTCAATATTTTCTTATTCAGCATGGGGCGTATTCAGCTCAATGCACCTGCAATTTTGACTGAAGCTTCAAAAGTCACCGACCCATTACCACAAGCCTTGGTATTAACCGCAATTGTGATTGGTTTTGCCACCACCGCATTTATTGTGCAATTGGCGCTGCGTAGCCGTTATGAAACAGGGACAGACCACGTCGATGCCAAAGAAGAACATCCACTGCTTGACCCACGTGAGGATGAGCCATAATGACTGATTTCCTCCAATTTTGGCTACAGCATTCACCTATTTTTAGCATCCTGATTCCAACCTTTACCGCATTTATTTTAGTGCTATTAGGCAATCCGGGCTTTGGTTCACTCTCACATGACTGGCGTCAGCCATGGCGTCGTGGCATTAGCTATCTTTCTGCCACACTCGGTTTAGTCACTGCAATTAGCTATTTAATTCAAGTCAGCAGTGGGCAAATTATTATTTATAATTTGAGCGAATGGGCCGCCCCGTTTGGCATTATTTTAGTGCTGGATCAATTGTCGGCTTTAATGCTAGTCCTGACGTATGCCCTAGCCTTGCCATTGCTGTGGTTCTCCAGCAAAAAATGGGATGAACGTGGTCGCTATTTCCACACCATGGTGCATTTCCTGCTCATGGGCCTCTGTGGTGCCTTCCTCACAGGTGACTTATTCAACCTGTTCGTTTTCTTTGAAGTGTTATTGCTAGCCTCTTATGTCCTGTTATTACACGGACAAGGTAAAGCACGTTTTCAGCTCGGGATTCACTACGTCACCATCAACCTGCTGGCATCTGCCCTATTCCTGATTGGTTTAGGCATGATTTACGGCAGTGTCGGCAGTTTAAACATGACCGATGTGGCACGTCTTATTCCGCTACTCGATGCTGATGCACATAAAATTGCGGTGGCAGGTGGCTTACTGCTATTTGTGGTATTTGGTATTAAAGCCGCCATGTTGCCTGTAGGTTTCTGGTTACCTAAAACCTATGCCGTGGCTACGACCCCTGTAGCAGCTTTGTTCACCATCATGACCAAAGTCGGTGTTTATGCGATTTTACGGGTCAACGGTACTGTATTTGATGATGCGCTCAGCCATAAAATTCTACAAAACTGGCTGCTGCCAATTGGTCTCATTACCTCTCTCTATGGGGTCATTGGCGCCATTGGTGCAGAACGTCTGCGCCGTTTTGTTGGTTTTATGGTGCTGTCTTCAATTGGCACCATTTTGATTGCCATTTCCATGATGAACACGGAGGCTTGGTCTGCCGCACTGTATTATTTGGTACACAGTACGCTCATTGCTGCTGCGTTCTATCTGCTCTGCGGTTGGATTACTTCACAACGTGGACAATTCAAAGATCATTTCACCATCGCACCACAAATGAAACAGCATAAAGTGGTTGCATTAACATACTTTATCATTGCTTTAATGATGGCAGGCTTACCACCGTTTAGCGGCTTTTTGGGTAAAGTCTTTATCTTACAAGCCACGGCCAATGTCCCTTATCAAGGCTGGATTATTGGCATCATTTTATTGGTCAGTTTGCTGAGTATTATTGCCTTTACTCGTGTTGGTTTTATTCTGTTCTGGCGTGCAACCAAACCTGAAGATGACATTCAAGCTGAAGCTTACCATGAGTATCAAGCACTGCCGGCTATTGCACCGCCACGTAATGACCGTGTGATTTACTTTTTATTGGCAGGCTTGATGCTGTATGTAGTATTTGCCAACCCAATTCAGCACTATATGGCCAATACAGCCCAGCAAATCCAGCATAATGCGGCCTATGAAGCGATTATTTTGAAAAAAGACCGTGCGGGTAATGTGATTAGCGTACAGCCTTATGACCCACTTTATTTACCTGAAACCAAATATGGCGGTGAAAGTCTGGATGCTAATGCACACTTAATTCCATACGTGATTCACCCGAACACTTTGGAAGGTGAACATATTTCTGACTATAAACAACGTCAGATTCAACAGCAAAATCGTCAGGAAGCACAGCAACCTAGCGATACTCAACTCAAACCTGCGGAGCCCTAAACATGCAAAAAACGAGACCAAAAACTTCGTTTTGGGATAACCTGCTGCCACACCCGTTTGTATCTGTCTTGGTGGCACTGAGTTGGCTGATGTTGGCGCATAGTGTTTCTGCAGGGAATCTGTTGATGGCACTGGTCTTGGCGCTCTTGATTCCCAAACTGATCCAGCCCTTTATTGCGCGTACACCAGACATCAACTGGACTGCAGCCATTCGCTTATTCTTCGTGGTGGTCTGGGATATTATGATTTGTAATATTCGTGTCGCAAAACTGGTACTTGGCCCAACAGACCGTATGCAGCCAAAATGGTTCCGTGTCCCTCTCGAAACACAACACGAACAGGTCAACAGTATTTTGGCGATGATCATTACCACCACACCAGGCACGGTTACAGCAGGTATTGACCAAGACCGTGGCGATATTTTGGTGCATGCTTTAAACACTGCAGATGAAAGTGTAGATATTCAAGACATCAAAAATCGTTATGAAAAACCGCTGATTGAAATTTTTGGTGCACAGTCAGGAGAAAAGCAATGATGATTCTGCCTTATGCACTTGGAATCTGCATGGTTGCGATTACGCTGTCCATGTTTATGTGCCTATATCGCCTGATTATTGGCCCTTCAATTGTAGACCGCCTGTTGGCCTTGGATACCTTGTTTTTAAATGCGACCTGCTTGGTGGTGGTTCTGGGTATCTATTGGACCAGTACCTCATTATTTGAAGGTGCGTTATTGGTGGCGATGCTAGGCTTTGTGTCTACTGCAGCACTGGCGCGTTACTTCACCAGTGGTCATGTGATTGATTAAGGAGAATGAACATGCAATTACTCATGGAAATTTTAGTGTCATTCTTTTTAATTATTGGCGCATTTTTCATGTTGGTGGGCGGCATTGGCATGGTTCGCCTACCCGACTTATTTATGCGACTGCATGCCCCTACAAAATCCAGCACTTTAGGACTAGGCAGTTTCTTAATTGCAGCCATTATTTATGCGGCATTTGAAGGACGATTTGGCTTTGCAGAAGTATTAATCACCCTATTTGCGTTTATTACCGCGCCTGTTTCTGCCAATTTAATGGCACAGGCAGCACTGCATTTACGTTTACGTTCGATGAGTGGCAATGTGCCTGAAACCTTAGACCGTCCATTACCGTGGCAACGCCAACGTCGTAATTTACGTCGTTATGAAAAAAAGTCCCATGATGATTTGGTCTAGAATATTAGTCAGGCATTAAAAAAAGCATCGTATCCGATATAACCTTGCTTACATTGCAAAAGCTGTAAGCGTCCGCTGAATCCCATACCTATTTTTTAATTCGATTTAGGTTTCCAGCAGTGCGGCAGCAATTCTTCAATTTGGGTCACTTTGTGTGTCGGTAACCTTTTCAGCACATCACTTAAATAGGC
>NZ_VPBU01000016.1:0-70693 GCF_013418565.1 Acinetobacter sp. YH12135 | reverse complement strand
AATCCATGTTGCAAAGCGACTGAAGCAATTGAAACGTCCGGTGCTTTACAAGCCTGAACGATCTGCTGTTTAAATTCAGCACTGTATGTTCTTCGTTTTTTCGCAAGAGATGCGATGGATGTCTGATTATTTGTAGTCATAAATTTAAGTCCCCACTTGTTTCTAAGTGGGGACTAAATTAAGGCTTATAGGATGAATTCAGAAGGTGTGTTCAGCGGACGCTTACGTTACAAGCACTTGGTTTTATGCCTATTTAACTGGAATAGCTCAACAAGTAAAACAGACTTATAACCTTCCATTGGTTCTTATTGTTGATAATGCCTCGATTCATAGAAGTAAAAAGATGGCTGATTACAGAGAGCTACTTAAAAGTAACTTTTCGACGAATTTGTATTTTATTCCAGCTTATAGCCCTGAGTTAAATCGAATCGAGATGGTATGGAAGCAGATGAAATATTATTGGCGAGATTTTCAAGTCATGACAGCTGATAAAATAGAGCAATGGGTGGAGAGAGTATCAAACCAATTCGGAAAAGAATACATGTTTACTTTTTAATGACAGCTTATGAATTGGTGGTCGCAAAATTAAGGAAAGTAGAAAAACAACGGGTTGGGCTAATTAAAGCATTTCATACAAAATCACCCTAATATTCTTCTTTTGGAATCATTATATCTCACACCTATTTAAAGAAAAAAATATAATAAATAAGTTTTACCATTGATATTGTGCAAATAAATAGGCTTCCATTCTATGCGCTTGATTTGTGTTTAAATTATCCGTCAAATACTTCATTCCAATATTTTCATGCCTAAAAGAAACACCTAAGCTTTTGGTTTGTGGCTCAAAATGTAGACCTAATTGCAATGAGTCAGGTTGCCATAAAAAGTGCATTTGCCATAAACTTGTGAACGGGTTAGAAAAACTACTAACTCCTAATTGGATTTCTGAATGAATATTGTAAAGTAATTCGGTCGAAATTTTATATGGAATTTTTTGCTTATAACTCTTATCTGTAGCTACTGTGCCGGTTAAATTAATTCGAGGTCGAGAGTTTTGATCAAATGTTGCTTGGTATTGGCTATAGGGAGCTTCATCCCAATACATATAGCTAAAAATATCCTCCAATTGGAATTTCAAGTACCATTTTTCTAACCACTCCCCTTGTAAAGTAAGATCTAAAGCATAACCATAACCTTCTTTTGCTCTAAAATCTCCAAGACCTAACTCATCCTCTTTTAATGCTGGCTGGTCATAATAATAATTAAGTTGTCCATTCAACCATTGCACACGGTCTGCTAAACGAGGCATTAAATTAGTTTCACCAAAAGCATTAAATTGACCGTCTACAAAATGTCGACCATATAATGCACTTACACCGGCTGTAAGTATCCAATTTGATTGGGGCACCCAGTCATATGCTATACGTGCGCCAATACGCTCTAAATGTTGTGCATGTAGTGTTAATTCATACATACTCTCTGCATCTAAAGGCAAATCATTTTCAATTTGGTAATAAAGCTTTGCCATATCTGGACTAAATTTTAAAATGTAATCATAACGCCACAACCAACCTAAATTCCATTGATCTTGTTGCACAGAAAGCTGCATCAAACCATGAGCAAAGGCGTACTTGCCACTTTTAAAATCAGGATCTTGCCAATCATCTAAAAAAGCATCAATAGCAATAGGCTCACTATATAATGACGCATCCGCTCGATATTCCACGCTCGCAGCATAGGTGAAAACTGAAAAAAAACATAGAATTAAAAATAGATATTTCATAAAAAATAAAATGGTTTCTTAATTTCAGAAAAATCTATTTGTATAGACATCACTGTATCAAGAAACCATTTCCTTATAATATTAAGGAGCTATAACAAGAATCTGATTATCAACAAATGAAGCGATATAGTTTCCTGTTGAGTTTTTTGTCACCTTACCTTGAGATTTTCCATTTACCATAATATCTGCCTGAGTAAATGTATCAATATTTTCAATAGTGACCGAAGCACCTGTTTTATTTTTAATAACAGCAGATAAAAATGGTTCAGCATTCAACTGTTGTGCTACTAGATTAATATCTAGTACAGACTTATCTACGGCAACTTCAATATTCGCTGTTCCCTTAGTGAGTTCTGAACGCTTTGCATTTACACTTAACACAAATGGTTTTGTCGTAGCTTGAGCACCTTTTAAATTACCAGCTAATTTAAGATATACGCTTGCATCCATAAAATTATCTGGTGTTTCTACAAGAATATTATAAACTTTATTAAAATCATTATTTAAGTTTAACTTTGCATCTAGTTGAAGCAATTCATCATTGAGATCAAGACTACCTTTTAAAATAATTTCTGCAGGTATTAACTGATCATAACTAGCTACGCCATCAGTCAACTTTGCAACTTTAGCTTGAGCTGAAAACTCAGTCAAAATAGCAGTTAATCCTTCACTTTCAAACTGTACATTTAAAAACTTTAATTGAGCATTTTGTGGTAATTCTTCTGCAGCTCGCTCATCCATTTTCATTGCATCCGCATACGTTACTGCAATTGCACTGGTGTTACTAAAACTTAATTTTGCTTTTTTATTATTAGCTAAGTTTTGTACTTCTAAAATACTGTTAGCACCAATTGTCGCATTTAAAGTAGTATTTACCTGATCTAAAACAGGTTCCTCAACTGTAAAATTACCTACAGTAATAGCCATTTCATCACCATAAATAGCATATTCTGGATTTGAAAACCAACCATCAGGCCAATTATCTTGTTGAGCTTTATCAAAATCAAAATTCTGAAAAGTTTCAGCTTTTAATGTACCCGATACTTTTACACTATTTGCACTCGTTACCACCTGCAACGTATTATTTTTTATGTTGTACTCTTGAGTAAAACCACCTAATGCTAATAATTTTTCTAAATCTTTGGCTGTATATGTTTTATTACTCCCACCCGCATCTGCCTGTGCCAAACGTACTAATGTAATAACAATATCCGCAGCGTCAATCAAATCACTTGTTGTACCATTAATCGCCTGTATTGGTTGTTGATAACGTTCACTAATATCAGCAAAGCCATCATAATACGCAACAATATTATTTACCGTCTGAATCAACTCTTTTGCATTAGACAAATCATTGGCTGGTTGTTGAATGACACTACCATCTGCAGGATTTTTGGGTGAAGTGTCACTTCCACCACCACCACCACAAGCTGTCAAAATTAAGGCACAAGACACAGTTAAAATCGTTTTTTTCATCATGAGTTTCCCTCTAAAATAATTGTTATAAAAAAACGGTTGAAAAATATCACTTTTTCAACCGCTTAACAATATATTATAAATATATCTTTTATTCTAAATCACTCTTCAGGATACTCAAAACGATAGCCCACACCATACACCGCCTGAATCCATTCATGACGATTTCCCGTTTCGGCAGCGTCAGAAATTTTACGGCGCAAGTTTTTAATGTGGCTATCAATTACACGATCTGCCACTTCAAAACTGTCTGGGTTAATATGGTCTAGCAACTGCGCGCGTGAATACACCTGCCCGACATGCTCTAAAAACAATTCCAATAAACGGAATTCGGTTGGGGTCAAATTCAAGGTTTTTTGCTGATACCAAATACGCTGCTGCGCTCTATCCATACGGAACAAAGACTGATCTTCGGACTCAGCCTTACGTTCCAAACGGCGCAACACCGCTTGCACGCGCGCGACCAACTCTTTCGGGCTAAAAGGCTTACATACATAATCATCTGCACCCATGTTCAAACCTAGCACCCGATCAATTTCCTCAGTACGTGCCGTGACCATAATAATAGGCACATCAGACTGTTCACGTACTTTGCGGCAAATGGTCAAGCCGTCCATACGCGGAATCATCAAGTCTAAAATCATCAGGCTTGGTTTACGCTGCAAAAAGCTGTCATAGGCTTCTTGTCCATCATGAAACATACTGACTTCAAATCCAGCAGCTTCTAAATAATCTCGCACCAATTGGGCAAGTTCAATTTCATCTTCAACCAGCAAGAGATGTTTCATGCGCGATTCCTTAAAGTCCTTCAAGATTTGATTGTTTTTGGAAAGCTTAATTTGCAGCGTAAACCACCCAACGGTGAATGTGCAAAACTTAACTCTCCGCCCAATGCTTTGGCAATTTTGACCGATAAAGCCAGACCTAAACCTGTCCCGCCTGTAGCACGTGTACGCGAATCATCGACACGATAAAAACGCTCACCCAAACGTGCCAATTGTTCATCACTTAAACCAAACGGGCTATCATCTACATACACCGTCCACTCGGTTGCGCTTTGACTGGTGTGAATATGCACCTGCCCACCTGCTTCAGTATAGCGAATACTATTACTGAGCAAGTTGAGCATAATTTGTTTAAAGCGGTCTATATCCAATTGTAATTGCGTGCCTTCACCCGACACGATCAAGTCCAACTGAGCCTGCTCAAATTTCGGCTTAAAGCTTTCGATTTCCTGCTCAATCACTTGCCATGGATCAATGCTCGAGAAATAACATTTCAGCTGCATGGCTTCCGCTTGCGCCAAGTCCGATAAATCCTGTGTGAGTTTTTTCAGATTATTGACCTGATGCATCATCGCAGCCAAATGCTCTGGTGTGGCTTGGCGGATACCATCTTGCATGGCTTCAATTTGCGCCTGCAACACCGCCAATGGCGTTTTTAATTCATGCGAAGTATCAGCTACCCACTGACGACGTGAAGTTTCATGTTGATCTAAAATAACCGCCAAATGATTCAATTCGTTAGATAAATCACCCAACTCATCATTACGATTGACCTTGACCTGATGTTGATAATGGCCTTTGGTTAATTCACGTGTGCCATTTAATAAGCGCTGAATTGGCTTTTTAAAGTAGGTCGCTAACAATAAAGCAGCAATCAAGCTCGCCAAAATACTTAAAGCATAAGCCAATAATAAATAACGAGTTTGTTTGCTAAAAAAATTAATACTTAAAGCATCTTCCTGATCTAACACAGGTTTTAAGCCCAGATAACCCACGATTTTTTCACCGACCATAATTGGACGAAAGGAAATTTGAGTTTCAGCAGGCTCTCCCACTACAAATTGCCGCTGGGCATCATATAAAGATAAGCGTGAACTCAAGCCTAAACGGTCAGGCATCGAAATAAATTGTTTTTTTCCAGATGATTCTGTCGTGTTGTGGTGTCCTTCATTTTTACGATCAGGACGGAAAGCATTCTGATTGGCACTCAAAGGAAACACTAAACCTTCAAATGGCTGAAATTGTGAAGGTAAATTCAGCTCTAACCAGCGAAGTTCTTCCGCATTGGCTTGTCGTTTGCCTGGCTCAGGCTCGACTACACTTGAGTTTACATTGGCGAGGGTGTGTTCCTGAAAATAACGCTGCTGCAAAGCAATGTCATACTGACGACGTAACCACCACCGCGATAAACGGTCATAATCATCGGGCGCAGCTTCACCTTCAATTTGGAGAATTTGCGCCTGAATGGCGTTGCCCCAATCGTGATATACCGCATAGACTTCTGCCAAGTTTTGAATGACTAAGTCCAGCTTTTGCATTTCGACATCAGCCACGTATTTACTGAAATTACGCTGCATATTGACATGCAATACCCCCAAACTGACCGTGGTGATCAGTAAGGTCGTCAGCAGCACTGTGAGAAACAGGCGTAATGCGATGGGAATACGGCGAATTTTCAAAAGCGCAATCTCAGCTTTTCTTATTGATTTTGAGCATTGTAACCAACAGTGCTAGAAAAAACTCTCCATTGTTTCTTCATCTTTATTATTTAATCTTAACTGAGTGAAGTTAAAAGCAGGTTGGGGAGTTTGAAGATGAAACAGATGACGAAAATCGCATTACTTGGGGCAAGTGTTTTGGGCATGGGGATTTTAACTGCATGCCAAACCAGTAATGATCTGACCGAACGACAACAAACACGTATGTTTAAACAACATTATGCTCAAGATGGACAACGCTTCAGTCCTGAACAACGCGAGCAATATCGTGCCATGCGTGCAGAACACCGCGCATTTCGTGGGCAGATGCAACAGGCTTGTGACAACAAAGCAGTAGGTACAAATCTACAATTAAAAGTAGGTGATCAAACACTCGCAGGTACCTGTACGATGCGTTTCCAGCCTGATCGCCAGTCATTTAAACAACATCGCCAATATGCGATGCAACAACACCAAGCCATGCGTGCAAAAATGCCGCGTATGCAACAACGTGGTGAAGTGCTGACCGATGCGCAACGTGCTGAAATGACCAAACGGTACGATCAACGATTAGCACAACATCAAGCGCATCAAAAGGCCATGCGTGCTGCCTGTGAAGGAAAAATGCATGGACAACACGTTCAAGTGAAACTGGGCGAACTACAACTCAAGGGACAATGCTTGGTTCGTTTTCAGCCGAATCAACCTATGCAACAAATGAGAATATCACCTACTTCGCGCTAATGCATTCAGGTGAGCACACACTTACACGACTCTAAGGCACTCGATTGAGTGCCTTTTTATTTACCTTTTTATCCACTTCACTTAGACATATCTCTTTACGCTTTTTGACTATTTGTATCATTTCAAATTCAGCAAAACTGTTTACACTCAAGTAACTTAGCCATTTCAAGATAAAAATCTTTGACTTTGCAGTCACCAAGAAATGCTATGCAGATGCTTGTACCGAATTAGAAGATGTTGCACGATTACAACCATTCCAACATGGCATGTCTGAGAAGGCATGCGCTGAAATCCATTTAAAATATAACGCTGGTCAAACCAGTATTGAGGAAACCGATATGCCACAATACAAAGCGCCTTTACGTGATATGCAATTCGTTTTGCATGAATTATTAAATGCCGAAGATCACTATGCAAAATTACCTGCATTCCAAGAAAACGTAAGCCGTGAATTGGTTGACCAATATTTGGAAGCTGCAGCAGATTTCTGTGAAAACGAATTATCTCCGTTAAACCAAGTGGGTGACCGTGAAGGTTGTACTTGGAATGATGGCGTGGTGACTACACCAACGGGCTTTAAAGAAGCGTATCAAAAATATATCGAACTTGGCTTCCCGTCTCTTTCTGCTGAAGAACAATACGGCGGTCAAGGTCTACCTGTTTCTCTAGGAAACGTGATTTCAGAAATGGTAGGTACAGCAAACTGGGCATGGGGCATGTACCCAGGTCTTTCTCATGGTGCTGTACGTACTTTAGAACACCACGGTTCAGATGAACAAAAAGCAACCTATCTGCCAAAGCTTGTTTCAGGTGAGTGGACAGGTACCATGTGTTTAACCGAATCTCATGCAGGTTCTGACTTGGGTATTATCCGTACTAAAGCTGAACCTCAGGCCGACGGAAGCTATGCAATCTCGGGCGAGAAAATCTTTATCTCTGCTGGTGAACATGACATGGCAGAGAATATCGTGCACATCGTATTGGCACGTTTACCTGGTGCACCTAAAGGAACTAAAGGTATTTCTCTGTTCATCGTTCCTAAGTTCAACCTGAATGCAGATGGTTCTTTAGGGGAGCGTAATGGTGTACGTTGTGGTTCAATCGAACACAAAATGGGTATTCATGGCAATGCAACTTGCGTCATCAACTTTGATAATGCGAAAGGTTTCTTGATTGGCCCTGAAAACCGTGGTCTAAACTGCATGTTCACGTTCATGAACACTGCACGTATCGGTACAGCGGTACAAGGTCTTGCAGCATCTGAAGGTTCTTTCCAAGGTGCGTTGACTTATGCCAAAGACCGTTTAGCAATGCGCTCACTTTCTGGTCCGAAAGCTCCTGAAAAAGAAGCAGATCCAATTATTGTGCATCCTGCTGTACGCAATATGCTATTGACTCAAAAAGCGTTTGCTGAAGGTGGTCGCGCACTAGTGTATCTGTTGTCTCTACACGCAGATATCGTTGAACAAGGTGCAACTGAAGAAGAACGTAAGTTCTCTGACAACATCTTGTCTTTATTGACGCCTATTGCAAAAGCATTCTTAACTGAAACAGGTTCTGAATCTGCAAAACATGGTGTGCAAGTCTTCGGCGGTCATGGCTTCATTTCTGAGCATGGCATGGAACAAATTGTGCGTGATACACGTATTTCATGCTTGTACGAAGGTACAACTGAAATTCAAGCAATCGATTTGTTAGGTCGTAAAGTTTTGGGTACACAAGGTGCAATGTTGAAAGACTTCACCAAAATCATCCATAAATTTGCAGAAGCCAACAAAGACAACGCAGCAATGCAAGAATTTGTTGAACCGCTCGCAGCGCTCAATAAAGAATGGGGCGATTTGACCATGCAAATTGGTATGCGTGCAATGCAAAACCCTGAGGAAGTAGGTGCTGCAGCAGTAGACTACATGTACTTCTCTGGTTATGTAACACTAGCTTACCTATGGGCACGTATGGCATTGGTCGCTCAAGAAGCACTTGCAGCAGGCACAACCGATGTAGACTTCTACAATGCTAAAGTGACGACTGCACGTTTCTACTTCAAGAAAATCTTGCCACGTGTTCGCTCACACGTAGACGTGATTGCAACAGGTGTAGAGCCACTATTTGCATTAGATGCTGAACACTTTGCTTTCTAAGCGAAAATTGAAACTCGCTAAATATTGAACATATTTAGCGGGATATTCAAAATGTTGTACTCTTGAGTACAGAAATTGAGAAAGGACGGTCATAGCATTGACAGTCCTTTTTCTTTATAAATAAAGCATTCTTTCGCTTTAGTCGCCTACAACATTCACAATTGTAGATTACACTGAACTCAACGAATCAAGATTCAAACAATAAACAGGTGAACTCACATGCCAATTTATAATGCCCCACTTGCCGATATGAAATTCATCTTAAATGATGTATTCAATGCAGAACAATTCTGGCAAAACAATGAAAACCTCGCTCACCTTGATGCTGCAACGGCTGAAGCAATTTTGGAAGAAATGGCAAAATTTGCCCAAAATGTGACGTTGCCTATTAACCGTAGCGGTGATGAAGAAGGCGCGACCTATAACAATGGCGAAGTCACCACACCTGCTGGGTTTAAAGAAGCATTTAAACAATATGCCGAAGGCGGCTGGATTGGTTTAGGCGCAGATGAAGAATGGGGTGGTCAAGGCATGCCAAAAATGCTGACAGTATTGTCAGATGAAATGCTGTTTGCCACCAACCCATCCTTCATGTTGTATCCACTGCTATCTGTCGGTGCAGGCATGGCATTAAGCAGCTATGCATCACAAGAACAGAAAGAAACCTATTTACCTAAAATTTACTCAGGTGAATGGTCAGGTACCATGTGTTTGACTGAACCACATGCAGGAACAGACCTCGGGATTATTAAAACCAAAGCAGAGCCAAATGCAGATGGTACGTACAACATCACAGGGACTAAAATCTTTATTACAGGTGGTGATCACGACCTCGCAGAAAACATCATTCACTTAGTTTTAGCGAAAACACCAGACGCTCCTGCAGGTTCACGCGGTATTTCTTTATTCATCGTGCCAAAATTCTTGGTGAATGAAGATGGTTCGTTGGGTGAGCGCAACCCAGTAGGTCCAGGCTCAATCGAACACAAAATGGGCATTAAAGCCTCTGCAACTTGTGTGATGAACTTTGATGGCGCCAAAGGTTACTTGGTCGGCAAAGAAAATGAAGGTTTGGCAGCCATGTTCATCATGATGAACTACGAACGCCTGTCTATGGGAATTCAAGGTTTAGGTGCATCAGAATTTGCCTATCAAAATGCTGCACAATATGCGACTGACCGTATCCAAGGTCGTAGTGCATCGGGTGTAAAATCACCAAACAAAGCTGCAGACAGCATTTTGGTACATGGCGATGTACGTCGTATGTTACTTAATGCGCGTGCCAATAATGAAGCTTCGCGTGCATTTGCGGTATATGTGGGTCAACAATTGGATATCACTAAATTCTCTACCGATGCAGAAGCTGTGAAAAAAGCCAATGACCGTGTTGCATTGTTAACTCCAATTGCCAAAGCCTACTTAACCGATACTGCTTTCAATGCGACACTTGATGCGCAAATGGTCTTCGGTGGTCATGGTTATATCCGTGAATGGGGTATGGAGCAATGTGTTCGTGATTTACGTATCGCCCAAATTTATGAAGGCACCAACGGCGTACAATCGCAAGACTTGATTGGTCGTAAAACCATTAAATGTAATGGCGAATTTATTGCAGAATACATTGCAGAAATCCGTGATTTCACCAATGGTTTAGATGCAGACCTCAACTTCATTAAAGATGCAACTTTAGATGCAGCGACTGAAGTTGAATCCGTTACACAATACATTTTAAATGCAGCTAAAGAAAATGTAGATTTCCCGAACGCAGCAGCGGTTGATTATTTACATGCGGTAGGTTTGCTCAGCTTCTCATATATGTTTGCGCGCATTGCCAATGCAGCCAAACAAAAAGAGGGTGAGTTCTATCAAAACAAATTGTCATTGGCACTGTACTTTGTACAACGTATTTTGCCAGAACTAGCTTTACGCATTACTAAAGTGAAAGCGGGTGCAGAAGTGGTAATGAACTTCAGTGAAGATTACTTCACCAACCAGTCTTAATTCATACAGTATCTGCAAAAACGCCTGAATCATCAGGCGTTTTTTTATACTAAATTTTATATCCCTATTCTAAATTGTGCATGAAATTTGCATTACCTTTGTTGAAGTCTGAATATCCATACTCAAACAGGAGGTGAAAATGGCAGTACGTCGTTCAAAAATAGATAGAAATATTCAAGCAGTTGAAAGCCTATTAGACAAATATGGCAATTGGGCAGTAGAAAGTTTTCATTATCTTGCGCTCTTTATCATTGGCTGTATGGTCATTTGGTCTGCTGGACATACGGTAATTGATATTTTCACCATCAAACAATATGCCACTATTGATGACATCTTATTGCTTTTTATCTATTTAGAACTAGGAGCAATGGTTGGTATTTATTTTAAAACCAATCACATGCCTGTACGTTTTTTAATTTATATTGCCATTACCGCACTAACCCGTTTGCTAATTTCAGATATTCAACACGACCATAAAGCTGATCTCGATTTAGTGATTATTACTGGTTCAATTTTAATTTTAGCCGCTGCAATTTTAGTGGTGCGTTTTGCATCTTGGCATTACCCTTCCGTTATTCGAGACAAGCACAGTGAAAAGCCTTTAGCACAAGGCAAAACCCCTCGCCCAGAAGATGATGAATTGGCGTAAAAATCTAAAATAGGTCAAAAAAATGCTTCTAGATACTCAATATCTAGAAGCATTGATGTCTATGATTTCACTTTTTTCTCAACGATTTGCCACCAACACATAACGCCCATGTTCAAAAATCCAGTACATACCTCGTGGCGGAGCGGGTAAACCCAAGTGCTGCCAGTCGGTCACCACACGATAGGTCGAACTTTCAATATGTGCGCTACTTGGCTCACCATTTACCCAACTGTAACTTTGGTGGTTATATTGCACAGTACTTGGCGCATTGTATTGAATATTGATGCCACTACGAATCGTGGGCTGCCCCCACTGCGGCACAGGTCGTTGATGGTATGGATAATGTGGTGAATAGGAATAGGGTTGCTGTGAATGATAAGGTCGATGCTGCGGATAAGCAGTACGATGTTGTGGCGAATAAGGACGATGCTGATCACGCTGTGTATTGACGCCTGTATATCCTGCCCAACGATTGGTTTCGGCCAAGCTCTGCATCGACACACCTAAAAATAGCATGCCACTCAATGCAGTTAAAATCGCCACTTTCATATCTAGCACTCCTATTTTCATATTTTTATTCTAAGCTCAAATTAAGGATAAATAATGAATAAAAAATCAGCAATTTTAAACTTTCGTCTCCGCAGATTTCACCGACACGGCTCGCCATTTATGAAATATCTCCAACCCCTATGCTAAGATACATTTTTTTTGAAATTGGATGAAACCTCGTGCCTGAATTAAATTTTGACCGCCTTCATCAGTTTTTCTGCAAAGTTCCGAGTGTACAGCAAGCCCGTGTAGACGCTTATGGTTCAGACGGTCAGCATGCATGGTGGTTCAAATTTCAAATTGATGTAGAACATCCGTTAGCATGGCAAACTGTGCAGGAATTGGGACATGTGCTGAATTATATTTCCAGAGATGAGCGCTTGCCGACTCAATTCTTACCTGTTTCACCGCCACCGTATATGAATGGTGAAGCCAAAGATTTTTTATCGTGGGTAATTCAATGCAACCATCCAGAATTTAGCCCAGATGTGGTTTGTGATTGGTTAGAAGCGCGTTTACCGAATCCTGTGGATGATGAAGCACAATGGAAAATCAAAACCGATATTGCCGAGTTAGATCAAATGAGTGATAAAGATTTGGATGAAATGGTGCCGCCAAATCCTGTAAAGTAATATTCGGCTCAAAAAAATCCCTCTTTCAATAAGAGGGATTTTTGAGTTCAAGGCATACAATTAAAAAATCAAAAGGTCGATAAACCACTCCATTCCATAAAGCGATACAGCGCATATTTCCACTTCGACTCATCGGCATAAACCGCATAATCCACACTCATATTTTTACCCTCAAGGTTTGACCATGCGGTATTAAAATAGTGTTGAGCATCCTGAAATACAGGGTCTTGCACCTGTCCGACCACACGCAAGTTGCTTTCTAAATTATAGTTTTTTAAATTACGTGCGGTGAAATTAGCAGAACCTAAAATCAACTCAGCCTGTGTGGCATTCGATTTCATCAGCATTTTATTGTGGCATTGCTCACCTTGGGTATTACACCAACGTACCTTCACCCCTGCAGCATGTAATTCTGCCGCCACCTGTCGGTTTGGAATGCCATTTTTTTCACGTCCAAAAGCATCTTTATTCGGGTCGAGTAATACCCGCACCTGTACGCCACGTTGCTGTGCAGCAATCAGTGCTTTGATGATTTGTCGCTCCGATAAATAGAACATTGCCAAATCCAGATGTTCTTGCGCTTTGGTCTGCCGAATCAGTGTCAAACTGGCCTCTAAAATGGCTTGTTCAGTGAGGACTTGCACTTGAGGATAGGACGAATCTGCCTCAAACTCTCCCACAATCACCCCAGACACATTGCCTTGCGACATACGTGCTACGGCTTGTTCAGTCTGCAAAATATCAACCGCTGTATTGCCTGTGACCACTAAGGCAATATTAGAATGACGCGAACTACCATCATGCGGATTCAATGAGGTCACCAACGCTTTCCAACCTTCGGTGGTATCAACCACCATGGTTTTACGATGATTGGCTTTAAAATTGAACAGACTAAAATAACTGCGCAAGGTAATTTTATCTTGCCCGAAAGGACTTGGTAGCCAACCTTTTTCTGCATTATTTGGAATACCCTGACAGCAGAGATACCAAAAACCTGACCACAATGGATTCGATGCCCGTAAAGGCGTTAAATCGGTTTCAATCACATCAATGCCTGCTTGACGCAATTGACGATAATGCTCAGGTGCAATACCGCCATATACTGAGTTAATTGGGTCTGTAATGACCTTAATTTCAATATTTGGCTGCAGCTGACGTTTATGAATTAAAGCATCGGTGAGTTGCTGTGTCAGTGGCTGATGCTGCTGTTTAGATGTTCCCACTTCAGGATTAAACAAGAACATATCCAATACAATGGTGCTTTGTGCTGCATCAACCAGCTCTAAAATTTCATTAAAAATTTGATGCTGTTGTTGCTGAACACCTTGCGCGTCGATATAGGTCTGATCGGCAATAAATTTAATAGGCGCATGACGTAATTTTCCAGTGTAATTCAGCCCTTCGGGTAATGGTTTTAAGCTGTGGTAGGTCGCAGACGCCAAATAACCTAAAGCCAGAAAACTTATAATAAGTCCCACATACGCCCGAGGCGACCAATTCAATTTTTGATGAATTCGCTGAAAGATACGCATAACAAAAAACCTAGTCCGATGCGCTCAGACTAGGTTTAATTGTTTGGATTTTCAAGAGGATTTCTGTGTTTTCACGCAGACATCCTGCTCAAAGCAAATTGAATTTTAGAAGCCAAATTCCACGCCTACTGTAAAGTTACGACCCACTTGTGGAATATTCGACAAGAATGAGGTATGTGAATACACTTCATCATCGAGCAAGTTGTTGGCTTTAAAATACACACGGTAATCTTGTTTGTTGGCATAGTTGCCTGCATAAGCCACACCAACATTGACCATATTATAGCCTGCTGTTTCTTGCTCTAAATAAGCAACCTTGTCTTGTTTGAAGACACGATAATATTCCGCCATACCCGACCAACCATCGGCAAAGTTGGCATCCACTTTAGTCCCCAAACGCCCTGCAGGTACACGTGATGCATTTTGATTGTCAATCTCACCACGGACATAATCACCAAATACACTGAGTTTATAATCTGGGCTGATCTGATAACCTAGCTTGGCTTCTGTGCCATAAAACTTGGCTTTGTCTTGTTGATAATCAATTAAACGGAAAGTTTCCTTATGGTCAGTAGTTGCACCATAAATATAATTATCAAACCAGTTATGATACACATGTAATGAATAATCGAGTTTGTCAGCTTCATAGTGCAAACCAAGTTCTAAATTATTCGACTTTTCCACATCTAAATTCGCATTCCCACGCTCATAGGTGTTGGTTGCAAAGTGGATTCCATTGGCATAAAGCTCTTGCGCCAATGGTAAACGCTGCTGATGTGAACCTGTAAGGGATAATTTATAGTTCGGTGCAAACTGCCAGTTGGCTGCGGCAGAAGCAGATACACCTGTATCTGAATAATCTTTTTTCTGAGCATCGACATCAATTTTTTGATGTTCAACCCGTGCACCGAGTTCAACATGTACATCACCAAATTGTTTATGCTCTAAACCAAATAAGCTGTATTTTTGTGTTTTCGTATCTGGCATAGGTACTGCTTCATGATAATGATCACCATGTTTTTCCTTCTGACCAGTCAAATCAATTTCATGCTGGCTAAACTGTGTACCAAACACACCTTCCCAACCTGCAAGGGGTTTGTGCACCAATTCTAAACGTGCATCATAGCCTTTGCTTTTAAAGTTACTGATGACTTTATTTTCTTCTAATTCATCATGCTCATAATCTGTAAAACTGGCATGCGCACGAAGTTTATCAAAGCCTGCAAAGGGCTGATCAAGTTCGGTACGCAAATCATAACGGTGTGATTCTAAGTCCACCCATGGGCCACCATGTGCATGTTCTTCAACAGTATTTGAATTAGGTGTCGGGCAACCATGAAAGTGATCATCGTGCAATACACAACCATGATATTCATGGCTATGCCCTGGCAACCCATATTTATCCTGACGATTACTATATGACACGCCCACAAAACCACGATCATGAATCCATGAGCCACCAATATTCACCGTTTGCCCTTCAGCAAAGGTATTCTCTACACGACGTGCTTTATCTAAATGTGTGCCTTCATCATCATGATCATGACCTGGATCATTATGTCCGTGATCATGGTCGTCATGTCCTGCTTCATCATTATGATGTTCTACCCAATAGTTTGGGGTAATGTAATCATTAGCCTTACGCTTAGAACCTTCTATACGCAGCGCAAACTGATCACCAATTGCTGCGGTCACACCTGCGCTGGCCAGTTTTTCATCACTGCCTGTGTTATAACGCAGACCGACTTGTCCTTCTAAACCATTATTTGGCATTTGCGTTGGAATTTTTTGGTCAGTGACATTGACCAAACCACCTACGGTACCCGCACTATAAAGTAAGGTTGATGGCCCACGAATAATTTCAACTTGCTTGGCTAAAATTGGATCTACCGTTACCGCATGGTCGGGTGAAAGTGTAGAAACATCTGCCGTTTCTGAAGCATGTTGCAGCACTTTAACACGTGGGCCATCTTGCCCACGAATGACAGGTCGGCTAGAGCCTGAACCATATTGGTTAGAATAAACACCTAGCTCATCTGCCATTGCATCACCTATAGTGGTGCTGCGCTCTGCCAACGTTTTCTGATCAAGCACATGATCTGCCACTGCAAAGTCTGCAGCAGTTTGCACCAAAGGATGTGCTTGTAACTGAATGGTTTCCAATTGTGTACTACTGCTTTCAGTATTGGCGAATGCTGCAGGTGCCAGCACTGAAAAAATGGAAAGTGTTATTAAATTTTTATGGAACGACATGACCCATGCTCAAATTAGCAAAAATAATTAATGTTATAATATAACATTTCATTAACATTGCAATAAAAAACATTGTTATTCTGTATTCTCAATTAAGCTATTCACCACAATTTATTTTGATTTTTTATATTCTTTACTTTGAATTGGTATGCCCTTTACGCTCTCACATGCGGTACTTGCCCCACCACTCGCCAAGCTTTCAGGACAACGTCTGCCCATCGCTGCACTCGCTATAGGTACGATGTTGCCAGATTTACACCGTCTGTTTACTTTGCGTCATGATCCCACTCCACATTTATGGTCAGCATTGCTGTATCCAAATTTATTATTGGGTCTTGTCTTTTGTGCGCTGTGGTATTTACTCTATCGCCCTGCATTGTATCGCTTTGTGGGCGTGCATCACCCGTTAAATCTAAACACGATAAAATCTGTACTTGGGTTTGTATGTGGCTTGATTCTGGCCTTACTGATTGGCAATGCCACCCATTTAATTTGGGATGGTTTAACCCATCACGACTTTCGTAGTTTTGCCTTTCAGGATTTTTTAGCGCAATCGGTACAATTAGGCACAGGTATTTATCCGATGCATCGCATACTGCAAATTGGCAGTTCTATTTTGGCGCTGCCTTTTTTGTTATGTATGAGCCTGCATTATTATCGCAAGCATCGACAGCTCAGTTCTGTAAGCACTAAAATTCGCGTTTATGCCATCGGCCTAATTATCTTGTCGATTGTATGTGGTGGTTTTTCACTTTGGGATTATGCGCGTTATATCCCCGATGCGACTTGGCAAGCCGAACTATATTATTTTACGGGACGCGCCATCAATGAGTTTAGCCAAGGGGCATTACTCATGTTCAGTTTAGGTTGTCTGTTATTTTTGTTTTTGGATCGGTAAGGGTAGATAAAATAAAGTCAAAGCTCATCACTTTATCCTGAATCTTGCTGCATTATCCTATTTCAGACACATTCCTTGTAAAAACCCACTGTTTTTGCAGCAGGTTCTTGTAGCCACATGCCCAAAGAGGCATAATCCTACCTTTGCTAAAGGCGGTGCGCTGTTTACGTATTCGCTTCCTTAACCCATATAGTTGGATTTTTAACGCTATGATGCGAACTCATTATTGCGGTTCTTTAACCGAAGCTCAAATTGATCAAACCGTGACCCTGTGTGGCTGGGTACACCGTCGTCGTGACCACGGTGGTGTAATTTTCCTAGACATGCGTGACCGTGATGGTCTTGTGCAAGTCGTAATTGACCCAGATACCCCAGAAGCATTTGCAACTGCAGATAAAGCACGTTCAGAATTTGTATTAAAAATCACAGGTCGTGTACGTCGTCGCTATGCAGGCACAGAAAATGCCAATATGGTCAGTGGACAAATTGAAGTTTTAGGCAAGGAAATTGAAGTTCTTGCAGCATCTGAAACGCCTCCGTTCCCATTGAACGATGAAAATACCAACATTTCAGAAGAAATTCGTTTGAAATACCGTTTCTTGGACATCCGTCGTCCAGAAATGTTAGATCGCTTACGTTTCCGTTCTAAAGTCACCAACCTAATTCGTAACTATTTAGACGATCATGGTTTCTTGGATGTTGAAACACCAATTTTAACACGTGCAACGCCTGAAGGTGCGCGTGACTATTTAGTACCAAGCCGTGTATCTAACGGTAGCTTCTATGCTCTGCCACAATCTCCACAATTATTTAAACAATTGTTGATGGTGGGTGGTATTGACCGTTATTACCAAATCGCTAAATGTTTCCGTGATGAAGATTTACGCGCAGACCGTCAGCCAGAATTTACTCAAATCGACATTGAAACATCGTTCATGAGTGACGATGACATTATGGATTTGATGGAAGGCATGACCGTGAAGATGTTCGATGAACTTCTAGGCGTGAAATTCGACAAATTCCAACGTATGCCGTATTCAGAAGCGATGCGTGATTATGCGTCTGATAAGCCAGACTTGCGTATCCCACTGAAATTGGTAGACGTTGCTGACTTGATGCAAGACGTTGAGTTCAAAGTATTTGCTGGCCCAGCGAAAGATCCGAAAGGTCGTATTGTTGCCCTTCGCGTTCCTGGCGCGGGTTCATTGCCACGTAGTGCGATTGATGAATACACTAAATTTGTAGGCATCTATGGTGCGAAAGGTTTGGCGTATATTAAAGTCAATGAACTTGAAAAAGGCATTGAAGGTTTACAATCTCCAATTGTGAAATTTATTGAGCCAATCGTGCTTGATTTATTAAAACGTGTAGGCGCTGAAAATGGCGACATCGTGTTCTTTGGTGCAGATAAAGCCAAAGTTGTAAACGATGCAATGGGTGCACTTCGTGTCAAAATCGGTCACGATTTGAACCTTGCAACCTGCGAGTGGGCGCCGCTTTGGGTGGTTGATTTCCCAATGTTTGAAGAAACTGATGATGGTAAATGGACCTCTGTGCATCACCCATTCACTTTACCAAAATCAAGCGTTGAAGATGTGAAGAGCAACCCAGGTGAAGCTTTATCTGTCGCGTATGACATGGTATTGAACGGTACTGAAATTGGTGGCGGCTCACTACGTATTTATACTTTAGAAATGCAAAAAGCGATTTTTGAAGCTTTAGGTATTGAAGAAGAAGAAGCCGAAGAGAAATTCAGTTTCTTATTGAATGCGTTGAAATACGGTGCGCCTCCGCACGGTGGTTTGGCATTTGGTTTAGACCGTTTGGTGATGTTGATGACAGGCGCTTCGTCTATTCGTGATGTGATTGCCTTCCCGAAAACCAAGACAGCTGAATGTCCATTGACTCAAGCACCTGCACCAGTTGAGGCGACTCAATTGCGTGATTTGGGTATTCGTTTACGTGAAAAACCAAAAGCAGAATCTCAAGAATAAGTTTTGAACGTTTCAGAAAAACCCTGCAAATTTGCAGGGTTTTTTATTAACTTCAATTTGGATAAATTCCAAGTTGAACAATAAAAATAATAATTACTTTACTTGGCTAATAGCAAAACGATTACACTGCACTATGCTAAACTGCCTAATTATGAATAACATTGAATAATTCAATTTCATACCTCATTTTATTTTGTTTTAAGGCTTCTGATCATTTTTCTTGTGGAACAAGCACGTTCGCGTTCACTGCAAAATTTATGCTTCATTTGTACCTTATATTTTGAGATCGGCTGTCTGATGTACTTAATTTTAAAAATAATATCTGTCTTTCCTTTACGCCTGCTGCAAGCAATTGCAATGATGGCTGCTGGTCTTATTTATTATTTTAATTTATCTATCAAACGCATCACTGCAATTAATATTAAACTGGCTTATCCAAAGCTTTCATCTGCCGAACAAGAACAGCTCATAAAAAAGAGTGTACAAAGTCAATGTCTCAGTTATCTAGAGTTTATTAAATGCTGGGGAATGCCACCAAATTACAGTTTGAATCTGCTAAAAAATGTTTATGGTGAAACGGTTTTAACTGACGCTCTTGCAAATAAAAAAGGAGTTATCGTGGTAGTTCCTCATTTTGGTTGCTGGGAGTTACTCAATGCATGGCTCAGTGTATATACAGCCCCCATGATTATGTATAAGCCCAATAAAAACAAAGGGATAAACCGATATTTACTAGAAGCTAGAGAAAAATTTAATGCCACTTTAGTACCCACCAATGAAACTGGTATTCGTTCTATTTTTAAACATTTGAAACACGGCGGTTTAACAGTCATTTTACCAGATCATTTACCCAAGCCATCTGGTGGTATATATTCTGCTTTTTTTGGGAAAAAGACTTTATCCATCACACTAGTTTCCAAGCTTGCAGCAAAAACACAGTGCAATATTATTGGTTTAAGCTGTATTCGAAGTCTAAATTTAAGATATTTCAATATTCACTGTCAAAAATTGCCAGATGCTATTCTGTCTCAAGATTTACAACACTCTGTAGACTGTCTAAACCTTTCAATGCAAAATATGATTGAACAAGCACCTGAGCAATATATTTGGTCATACAAGCGCTTTAGAAATTGCTTGGGCAATGTCAATATGTACCGTAAAGAGTAGATTTTTTTAAATACGTTTGCTCTTTTTGCACGTATAAAACCAAGATTTAGGTTATTCAATTGAGATCAATTTTCAACAATGGCATAATAGCGCTTCGTTTTGAGTTTTAAGTTGAGCGTTACTATGGCTATGCGTCCTGCAGTTCGTAATCGTGGCATTATGCTAATTGTATTTGCTGTCGCTCAATGGTTATTCATGCGTTATATTCTGGCCAATAACCTGTTTGCCTTAGACACCAATGACCGCATTTTGTACTTTAGCTTAAGTTCTATTGGCGGTGCGTTTGTGATTTTTGTGGGGCTGATTTATATGGTGTTGGCGGGGAATGCGGATAAAGAGTAAATTTTTTAAATGAAAAAAATTTTATTTATAGTAGATGATTTAGGTAAGGGGGGGGGCTGAAAAAATTACTCTCGCGCTTGCGCATACTCTAGCAAAAAGCAAGCATTTAGTAACTCTTGCTGTTTTAAACTCGAGTAGAAATACACTAATAGTTGACCCATCTATCGAATATATTGACTTAAATATTGATACAAAATTTGCATTTGGTAAGCTTTGGAAGTTTAAAGAACTTTCGACAAAAGAGCTGCAAAATTTTTCATCATTAATAAATAAGAGAAATTTTGATTTAATAATTATTGGTTTTCATAATGGATATTACCTAGGCAAATACTTAACCCAAAAAGAAAACATCTGGTATTGGATTCATGGAGATCTTTTAGAGATTAGAAGATTTAACAATCCTTTAAAACAAATCAAAGAGTATTTTCGTTTTTTTAGAAATAAAAGAAAGTTTTCTAAATTATTTAAGAATAAAAACCTAATTACAGTAAACCGTGACTTAGAATATAAAGCAAAGATTCATACACAACCAAATTCAACTATCACTATTGCAAATGGTGTAGAATTACCTAATGATCTTATAGGTCGATCTAAATTTACTAAAAAGAAATGGGATGTAATTTTTGTTGGGCGCTTAGTTCAAATTAAGCAAGTAGACCATGCCATTAAAGCATTTGCTATGAGTAATCTCACGGGAAGAATGGCCATTGTTGGAGATGGGCCTGAATGCCAGAAACTCAAAGACCTAGCAAAACAACTTAATATTTCCGATAGAATAGATTTTCTTGGATGGGTAGATGAACCACATCAACTAATGTTACAAAGCAAGAGTCTTGTTATGTGCTCTTTATACGAAGGTAGTCCAGTAACATTAGCCGAAGCAATTGCTCTTGGTATTCCTGTTATTAGTTATGACTCTTCAGCTGGTATTACAGATTTATTTACTCTTGATACTGCAAAATTTGGATTAGTTCCTAAACAAAATATTCAAGCTTTAAGTGATGCATTGGAAAAATGTGTAGCAGACCCTTATATATATAATAATGAATGTATAGAAAAAGTATGCATACAGAATATGGAAATACAAATTTTAAATTTAGTTTCCAAAGAAAATAAATGACCTTCATTTAAAGTTAAGATTAATGTGTCTATTAATTTCAGATAGCTAACTTTAATTCTGATTCAATAGTGCCAAAACAACACAACCAAACATTAAATTCTATTAAAAAATTAGATCAAAATATATGACAAATTAAAAATAAATATATATGATTAGTTATTAAATTTAAAAGAGTACACTTTTATGCTTATTAATTCCAATGAAAAAAAATTAAATAGTAATACTCAAATTTCAAAATCAGACAAATTTAATCTATTAATCATTGACGATACATTCCCCTCTCCTAAAAGTGGATTTAGATATATAGAGTTCACCACATACTTACAGGAATTTAAAAAATCTGTAATAATAACTTCTGGAAAAAATATTGAGTCACTTGATAAAAAATCAGCAGCTATTATTGTACAAGAATATAAGGAAAAATTTCCAAATCTTAGTCATAAAGTAATACTTGAAAGCAAAAAAATACATATTAAGAGCACTGATCTGGTCTATCTCACTTTTTTAAATAACACATTCGCAATTTTACCTAAAATTGAGTCCGCTAAAGCTCCATTTGTATTTACTCTTTATCCAGGTGGAGGATTTTTACTAAACGATCCTATATGTGACCATAAGCTCAAACGAATCTTTAGTTCCCCTTGTTTTAAAAAAGTAATAGTAACCCAGCAAGTAACTTATGATTATATTTTAAATAAAGGAATGTGTTCTAAAGAAAAAATTCAAATGATCTTTGGAGTTGTAATGCCTGAGATATCCAAAACAGATTTATTTACTAAAAAACATTATTGGGGATTTGATAAGAATCGCATGGATATCTGTTTTATGGCGCACAGATATACTCCGTATGGAAAAGATAAAGGATATGATATTTTTATAGATGTTGCCACTATACTGCATCAACGATATAAGAATATCTACTTTCATGTTATAGGGTCTTTTGATTCTAAAATTATTAATGTTGATACATTAGGTGACCATATCAAATTTCATGGTTCATTAGATCCAGAAGATTTTGACAATTTATTCAAAACTATTGATATAATTTTATCCCCCAATATTAGTGGTCAAATTTCTCCAGGATCATTTGATGGCTTCCCCACTGCTAGTTGTATTGAAGCTGCTTTACGCGGTAGTGCTATCTTTGCTCACGATGAATTTAACTCCGCAGAAAACTATTTTACTAACGAGAAAGATATTGTATTAATTAAATATGACACCAATGATATTATTGATAAAATTATTTTTTATTATAACCACCCCGCTGCCCTAAAAGAAATAGGAAAAAATGGCGCACACCGCGTCAAAGAACTGTACAGCTTAGAAACGCAAATGGATCCACGAGTTAACTTATTACACAAATTAGCGTACACTGAAGAACCATTAAAAAATATATTTTTTAAAATTTTTAAACTAAATATTCAATGGAAATTACATTCAATTCTAAATATCTTTAAAAAGCACATATAAAACTAATGCCTGTTGGTATTTTGGTGTATAAAAATAGTAAACTCAATTATTAAATCAAAATCACTACCATCGGTGCTTCCTACAATGCTGAATGAACAATTCTAGTCTAATTTAATCGAATTTATTATTTCAGATAAAGCAGCTCATGATAGTAAAGTTACTCATATTTTAGACAAGCAATTGGATTTAGATGAAACAGATAAAAACTATGATTCCTGAGCATTAAGTGTAAAAAAGGATTAAATCCAACAAACCAAAGAAATCAAATACGAAATCTATCAATAATCATATGACCTAGTTTTTATATACAATCAGATATTTAGCTGATAATATAGTTTCCGTTTGAAGTCATTTAGCTGAGTTCTTCACGGATTAATAAACTAAAGTAAAATTTTAAAATCACAGTTGCCTTTATAAAAATTCAGCATACACTAACTAACAACAGTCATCTATAACATAAACTTCATTTTAAACAATAAAAATTTAAAGCTATAAACCTCATAAAGTTTACCTTATACTTTAGACATCCTAGTTATCATCAATAACACTGAATCAATACACAAATAGTTTAAAAATCACCGTAATTTCCAAATAATAATTTTTGGTAAAAAAACAAGTAAGTAAAAAAATATTTGACGCATAGTAAATATTTTTAGCGAAACTGATTTCTTAATCAACAAACAATAAATATTATAATCACTTCCAGTTTTATAAAAATATCTTGCATAACGAAAAGTATATTTCGCATACACTGCATTCAACCTTTTTCTCTCCTCACAACTCAACTCTTCAGAGAGCTTTTTATCATATGCCCTCATTATACCCAGAGGCAAAATTGGGTTTATTTTTTTACCAATATTACTAATCCCAACATCTACACGATATGCACCCAACTCTTCATCCAAGTGATAAATAAACCCTTTTCTAGCCTGCTCAATATGAATTTCAATATCTAATGCTTTAGGATGCAAACTATCAAAATAATCAAATATAAAATCATTGCGAAACATTTTTGATGAATGTGCAAAAAAAGGTAAATTTAGATATAAATAATCTAAATTAAATTTGCCTTTTTGATGAGTCCATTCTCGCACCTTATTTCCTTTGGCATCTATATACCGCATATCATGAGTACAGATAACACTATCTGGGTTGGATTCCATAACATCAAATTGACGTTGCAATTTACCTGGTAGAGCTAAATCATCTCCATCAAGGTGATATATATATTTGCCTTTAGCCTTTTTATATACAGATTTAATATTTTCTATTGGGCCTATATTTACTTTATGAAATATAGGAACAACAATATTAGGATATTTTATTAAAAATCCTTCTATTATTTTTCTAGTTGAATCAGTAGAGCAATCATCCCCAACAATCACTTCATACTGAAAATTTGTATTTTGATTTAGAATACTTTGTAAAGTCTGCTCTAGAAATTTTTCTTGATTATAGGTAACAATACAGACTGAAACCAATATATTCATACTAAATCGATCTCTCTTTTTTTAGTTCTATTTCCAGCATAAGTAAATCTCTTTTTCTATCTTTAATTTTTTTTGCTGGTGTACCCATATAAACACCAAACTCTTTACAATTTTTATTTACTAAACTTAATGCACCAATAGCAACACCTGTTTCTAAAGTAACACCAGGCAAAATCACACATCCAGATCCAACAATTACATGCTTTCCGATTATAACATCTGAACTTGTCACATTTGTATATTTACTAGGCACTGTAGGATTCGTCATAAACTGACCACTGTAATCATCATTACTACTATAAATAGCTACTTTTGATGAAATATTACAGAAATCCTTTAACACTATTTTACCTGCTCCTATGAGTGAGCTATATACTGCAATATGAATATGGCTTCCTATCTCAATTCCACCTATACCAGCTGATAGTACACAAAAATCATCAATTCTTACGTTATTACCAATTTTTATATTATTACAATTATAATAAGAAGCTTTATCTGATAATAAACAGTTTTTGCCTACACTAAGAAAACCCATTGCTTTAATTTGTTCTTCTGTTAAAAAAGCCATCTTAATTATCCTTGATTAAATCAATAATTTTCTGTACTGAATCTAGACCAAGATTTGGATATAGCGGTAAGCAAAGTACTCGCTCTGATAAATATTTCGCTTCAGGGGTGTCTGATTGATATTCCTGATAGATTGATAAATCTGTCATTATCGGATAAAAATATTTTCTTGCAAAAATCCCATTAAGCTTTAGTTTTTCAAACAATTCATCACGTCTAAGCGGATACGGCTTAGAAATAACGATTGGGAAATAAGAGTAATTATCTTTTTCTAAACTTGGACGTTTAATACAGTGAATTCCAGATATACCTGTAAGTCCATGACGATACATGTCATCTATTTTTTGACGTGCTAATAGTGTGCGATCAATAGATTTCAATTGTAGCAAACCTAGTGCAGCATGCACTTCACTCAATTTACCATTTAAAGAAATCTCATCTATTGTATTCTCATTCACAATACCAAAATTCTTTAAACGATCAATACGTTGCTTCATTTCAGCACTATGGCAAACAATAGCCCCCCCCTCAAAAGTATTAAATACTTTTGTAGCATGAAAGCTCATTACACTTAAATCACCATAATTGAGTAAGCTTTTTCCATGATGTTTTACACCAAAGGCATGTGCCGCATCATAGATTAATTTTAAATTATGCTTAGTAGCAATATTTTGTAGTACTTCCACATCACAAGGGATGCCATAACAATGTACTGGTAAAATCGCGACCGTCTTATCAGTTATGGCTTGCTCAACTTTTACTGGGTCAATATTAGATGTTTGCGGATCAATATCAACAAAGACTGGAGTGAGTTTATTCCAAACTATCGAGTGAGCCGTAGCAACAAAAGTATATGGCGTCGTAATCACTTCACCTTGCTCAAGCCCTAGCGCCTGTAGTGCTGTTACTAACGCAATTGTTCCATTATTAAATAATGAAATATAATCAACGCCCAAATACTCACAAAGCTCTTTTTCCAACTGCTGATGTAATGGTCCACAGTTGGTTAAAATTTTATTTTTCCAAATTTGTTCTAAATAAGGAATAAATTCTGCAAGCTCAGGTAAAACAGGTTGAGTGACATAAATTGACTCTTGACTCATATCTCATTCACCAAAGAAATTAGATATTGCCCATAATCATTTTTACTCATGCTTTGACCAATTTCTAAAACTTGTTCTTTGCTCAGCCAACCATTATTCAAGGCAATTTCTTCCAAACACGCCACTTTATAACCCTGACGTTTTTCAATGGTTTCTACAAACTGTGCTGCCTCCAGTAAACTTGAATGTGTACCTGTATCTAACCATGCAAAACCACGTCCGAGCAATTCCACATTTAGATCACCGCGCTCTAAATACATCTGATTAACTATGGTAATTTCTAATTCTCCACGTTCAGAAGGCTTCACTTGTTTCGCAATTTGAATCACATCATTGTCATAAAAATATAGACCTGTGACCGCAAAGTGGGATTTAGGTTGTTTAGGTTTTTCTTCTAAAGAAATTGCTCGTTTCTGCTCATCAAATTCAACCACACCAAAACGCTCAGGGTCTTTCACCTGATAGCCAAATACCGTTGCACCTTTTTGACGTGCAACGGCTTGACGTAGCATTGGGGTAAAACCTTGACCATAAAAAATGTTGTCGCCAAGCACTAAACAAACATTACTATTTCCAATAAAGCTTTCACCAATAATAAAAGCCTGTGCTAAACCATCTGGACTAGGTTGGACGGCATATTCAAGCTGAATACCAAATTGAGCACCATCACCCAATAAACGCTTAAAACCATCAATATCTTCAGGGGTACTAATAATGAGTACGTCACGAATACCCGCAAGCATCAGCACCGAAAGCGGGTAATACACCATGGGTTTATCATAAATAGGCAATAACTGCTTAGATACCCCTTTGGTAATTGGATATAAACGTGTACCTGAACCGCCCGCTAAAATAATACCTTTTGTTGTATTTGACATTATGAATTTACACCTAATCTTTCGCGTTGGTAACTGCCATCTTGCACTCGATGACACCAGTCCAAATTATTTAAATACCATTGCACCGTTTTACTGATTCCAGTTTCAAATGTTTCCGTTGGTGACCAGCCCAATTCATTTTGAATTTTTGTGGCATCAATTGCATAACGTAAGTCATGCCCAGGGCGGTCTTTTACAAATGTAATCAGTGATTCATACGCTTGACCATTTGCCTGTGGTTTTAACTCATCCAAAATCTTACAAATAGTTTTGACCACTTCTATATTCTGTTTTTCATTATGACCACCAATATTATAGGTTTCACCCACTACACCCTCAGTCACCACTTTATATAAAGCGCGTGCATGATCTTCTACAAACAACCAATCCCGAATTTGTTGACCATTACCATATACAGGCAAAGGTTTAGCATCCAGTGCATTTAAGATCACCAATGGAATTAATTTTTCTGGAAAATGGTAAGGCCCATAATTATTTGAGCAATTGGTCACAATGACAGGTAAACCATAAGTTCTGTACCAAGCACGTACCAGATGATCCGAACTGGCTTTAGAGGCAGAATATGGAGAGCTTGGTGCGTATGAAGTTGTTTCTGTAAACAAATCTGTCGTGCCTTCTAAGTCACCATAAACCTCATCAGTTGAAATATGATGAAAGCGAAAGTTTTGTTGAGCTTCAGCGTCAAGCCCCATCCAATACTTTCGAGCGGCTTCTAATAAAGTATAAGTTCCCACAATATTGGTTTGAATAAATGCTGCTGGGCCATCAATTGAGCGGTCTACATGCGACTCTGCAGCTAAATGCATAATTGCATTAGGTTGAAATGCATCTATTGCAGCTGTAATTTGTTCTGTATCACAAATATCGATTTGTTTGAACTCATAGTTCGGATATTGATCGATTTCTTTTAACGATTCTAAATTACCTGCATAAGTCAACTTATCGATATTTAGAACGTGGTTGTTGGTATTTTGAATAATATGGCGGATGACAGCTGAACCAATAAATCCTGCACCGCCTGTAACTAAAATTTTCATAACCAACCCAAATAAACCATAATGACATTATTAAATATATGTAGAATCAAGAAAATCGATCAGCTTATCCGCAACTTTGCAAAATTGATATTCATTTTCAGCATCTTGGTGTCCAACCTGTGCCATTCTACTAATTTGCTCAGGGGATTCAATCAGAATAATTAGATTATTAACTAGATCTTGAACATCTCCGCATTTTGTCATCAAACCATTTTCACCTTGTCGAACAATTTGCTGGACACTAATATGATCACTCGCAACAACAGGTTTCCCCCAAGCAAAAGCATCTAATATAGCCAATGGTTGGGTATCATTCATTGTAGGAACGAGAGCAATATCAATATCTTTATAAAACTTTCTTTTTTGTTCTCCGCTAATCCAGCCTAAAAACTCTACTTCACCTTCCAAATTCAAATCTTTAACTTGCTGAAATAAAAACTCTTTCTGTTCACCATCCCCTGCAATCAACAACTTGACCATGTATCCTTTTTGCTTTAACTGCTCCACAGCAGAAATTGCTATGTGTGTACCCTTATATTCAACCAAGCGCGTCATAATCCCCAAGACCACAGGTTCCCCAAGTTTTTTAGCAAAAGAAGGTTCATCTTCTGGCAAATGTATTAAATTTGGAATAACTGCTTGTGGTTTTTTTCTCAAATCCACACCCTTCTTTTTTGCAGCATCAGCAACACACTGGGCTACATAAGGAGTAATATGAATAAATCCATCTGCGCGTAATGTCCTTTTCACATTATGACTATGATTCATCGCAATAACAGGGCATTTGATTTGTGAAAAAAACATCGCATTTTTAAATAAGTAAACAGCACGTCCACTATGGGCGATTACAAGATCAGGCCGATAAGAGCGTAACCATAAAGCTAGTTTTACTGCTGCAATCAGATCATAAAACCCTGAACTATTGAGTACAAACTTTGGATAACTCTCAGATTTTAACTTTTTATTTTCATCACCATATACCAAAAAACCTTCATGCCCCTTGCTTTCTAATGCATCAAAAGTGTTCAGCATTGCTTGCCAACGCCCACCTGAAGCATCCCCATAAACTGTGTGAACTATTTTTAATTTTTTCAAGAAAAGCCTTTTTCAAATTGCGCTAACTACTGATTAGAAAACATTTTATTATTATTAATCTAAATAGGCCACCACCTAATTTAAAATAACACTCTGAATCTTGCCTTACTTCAAGGTTGCTCTGACAACAGAATAGATTTTTGCTACTATACAAAATTGATATGTCAAACTTTCAAATCTTATGAAAAGCAAACCTAGCCTTGCTGTTCTTATTATTCATGACCAACGTGCTGGGCATTTAAACCCTAGCTTAGGAGTTTACGACAATCTAGAAACCGCTTATTCAACAACTTTATATAAAATAGTTACACCCACCTTAAAAAAGTGGCAAATCAGCCTCTTAAAAAAAATTAGTTGGTATCCGCGTTTATTCGACTTATTTGCTGCTTTGTTTTTTAGAAATTTTATTTTAAATCATGATATTAACTGCATTATTTGCTCTGGAATGCCCAACCTAATCTATGGCATTTTTGTAAGCCGTAATTTAAAAGTTCCTCTATTTTATGCAGGTGACTTACGTAAGGTAAACAGCAAACTAGTCAGCTGCACAATTACTGCACTCCCACAAAATACGCAGTCAGATCAAGTTGTACTAACAACACCACCTGTTAAAAAAGAGTTTTTTAACATGCAACATGATCAACTCGATCAAACAACAGCTTTACTCGTTTTAGGAGGGGCTACAGATGAACACCCTTTTACTTATACAGATTTTGAAAAAATCATAAGTAACTTCATTCTATTTTGTAGAAACAATCAACTTAAAGGCTTAATTACCAACTCACGTCGCACACCAAATCTAAGTGCATTTTTGAATAAAACTGATATTCCAAAAAATATCCAATTACATTTTATTCATACTGAAAAAGCTTTGTCACTAATTCAACTAATTCAACAAGCTACTTATATTTTCGTCACAGAAGACAGTACTTCCATGCTTGCCGAAACTATCCAAAGTGGACGTTTTGTCAGCTCAATATATGGCCCCAAGTCTATTTTAGAACCTTTAAATGAGAAATATCTTCAAGCTCAACTCATGCAGAGACAAATGCTCGAAGATATTTTTCAGTATCCAAATGTCAGAAATACCCAAGATTTAAACTCATCAAGCCCAATTACCCAAGCTTTTAAACGTAATTTAGGATATTAAAATGATTTCAGTCATCCTCACTCATTACAATAAAGGCCAATTACTGAATAGAACCATTGAATCACTACAACCTCAAGATGAAAATTTGCACGAAATTATTGTGGTAGATGACTGCTCTACAGACCCAGAATGGTCTAAAAACAGTAAATATCTAATAGAAACTTACCCAAAAATCAAAATCATTCAAAATGCAGACAATAAAGGCCCAGCTGTTCGTTTAAATCAAGGTGCATTTTCTGCAACTGGTAATTATCTATTTTTCATGGATGCTGATGATGTTTTAGCACCTAATCGTCTCAATATGTTTTTAGCAGAAATGCAAAAGCAAAATGCCGATTTATGTTATGCAGAAAAGGTTAAAATTCACGATCTGAATGAAATTCAGAAGCACACTATTGCAACATGGCAATCTAGCACAACACCTTTAAATTACGTACTTGAAAATAATATTATGCAGATGTGCGTTATGTGTACACGTGACTTATTTATAAAATCCAAAGGCTGCAATGAAAACATATTTATTCAAGATGAATCATTAGCTTTAAACTTATCCAAATATTCAAAAAAAATAATCTCTAGCGACTTACATAGTGTTTTTGTTATTTTAGATGAGACTGAAACAAAATCTATTCGTGGGGAAAACCGCCTATCCCGCCATCTAGAACAACAACACCATGATATGTTCTTCACAATTGATGATTTTATCCGAGACTATCCAGATATTGCTGAACAAAATAAAAAACTACTGATCAAAAAAGCAATTTCAACCTATTGGAAAAGTATACGCCATACACCCCAGCGAAAATTTACAGACTTCATCATTTACTTAACAAGTCGTCTTCATCCAATTCAAACATGGAACAAACATCGGATGAAACTCACAACTTACTTCAACCAATTAGATCATGTAAGAAAAATTAATAGTAGAGAAAGCAACTAAGCTCTTTTCCCCAATTTCATTCGCAATTTAAAAGCAAATAATGAGTCTTTACCACTCACTTTAATACGTTGCAATTGCATAAAATCAGGCATTTTCCCATCTATGCCTTCTTGCGTTGTTACTGCATTGGTATATCCTGCCTGCTGTGCCAAACTTACATCACGCGCGGCATAAATACCAAATGGATATGCAAAACTATTTACAGAGCGATGAATCAAATCTTCAAGTGATTGCTTGGATTGAGTTAACTCATCTAAGCATTCAATATCATCCAACTTTGCAAGATTCGCATGGGTCATTGTATGTGAACCAATTTCTATCAAACCGGAATTTGATAACAATTTGACTTGTTCATCATTTAATTTAGGCTCACGGGCAAGTTCACCACTATTATGATGTGCTTTTTTGTAGGTTGACCAATCTCGATCATGTCGGTCTATCACTACATAAATCGTCGCTTTGGCTTGATATTTTTCTAAAATTGGAAAAGCATTTTCCAAGTTATCTAAATAACCATCATCAAAAGTGATTGCAACAGTTTTTGCAGGATGCCTCCCCCAATGATCTTGTAATTCCTGCATAGTTACAAAGTTAAAACCTTCTGCTTTTAGCCATGCTATTTGCTTTTCAAACTCAGTGGGCCTAACTCGTAATTTATTAAATTTTGCACCATCAATGTGCTCACGTACCATGTGATACATTAAAATTCGTGGTCTATTCCAATCTACTGCTGGCTTCCACCATGCGTACTTATAACTGAATGCGAACAACAAGATAAATAAAACAATCAGAATATAAATCACGATTAAATCACAGCTACTTGATTAAAAGATATGTTGCCACACGCTCTGCTTCTTTAAAAGCAGTCGTAGAATATAATTCAGCAATTTGTCTAGCATTCGATACAAGTTTTTGATCAATCAAATGCTGCACGGAACGCGTAATCCGATCCTCTTTCACTCGATCTATCTGAATAAGCCCTACTTTACAACCTGCGGTGAGTGCTTCGTATATCATAGACACACTATCTTCAGTCACCCATACTGCTTCCGCTTTTTGCATCTCTTCAAAAATCCAACCCTGCGGCGTTTCTTCAACTGGGAAAATTTGCAATTGTGAAGCAAAACTTTGCTGGGCCACTGCAGGTAAAAAATCAGCAGGTGTACGCCTAGAACTCGTCAAAATAATGTCACACTGCATGTTCTGCTGCACAATCTGCTGAATCGCAGACATCACCTTATCTGCATTCCAAATATGCCGTTTAGATGAACCACCTAACGCAATCAAAATACGGTTTGCTATGTGTCGCTGCTCATTTTCAATGGGATTCAACGCACCTTGTGTAACAATCACATTTTCCCGCTCTAGCACACCATCATGTTCAGGAATAACCACATGATCAAACCAAGATAATGGAAAATTGGGTTTCATTAAAATGACAGTTTTCGCACATGAAAAAACTTTGCCCATCAATAAAACACGTAATTGCGTATGACTACCTACTCCAAAAATATAATCAGGTGGCTGCGATACTGCAGCATGTTTTTGTTTTTTATATGCGGCCAATAAACTCAACAGTGGTAAATGATCAATTGAAATTTCTTCAAAAGTCAGATCAATATTTGTTTGCTTTTGCATTGCCTTAAAAAGACCCAATGCTTGAGAGCGATGACCTGCCTTACCATCGCTCACATATAAAATATGCATATTCACCCACCAGATCTAAAGCACGAATAGCATCATTTTACTAGATCAAAGCATTTAAAGTAAGCAAAGCTACATATCCTCAATGACTCGAAATATAAACTTCATTGAACTGTCACAGGGCTTAAATCCGCCTTTTCAGATTCAATGAGTAATTGAACCGCTCTTTCTCTAATTTCGGGGGTATAGTTTGGTTTTTTCATCGGAATAGTCTCTCAGAATATTGAGTCTCCGACAAACCCGGTACGGTTCAAATTGCCTTAATAGATTGACCTTGTTGATGAAGTATTTGGATTGTCACTGCTTGCTCCAAAGTTAACATGTTGAGCAGTCCAAAAAGACCACTATATTAACCAAGGGGGTCAATTTTCAAATGCTGTTGGGGGGTCATTTTTACATTGCCGCTAACAGTAAATTCCATGAACTGCATGTGACCGGGAAAAGTCAGGTCGCTGAACAGGCATTAGTGCTGATTCAGAAACTGTATGCCATAGAAGCAGAACTCAGGAAAAAGACGGATGGTACAGCGGAAGACCGCCGCGAATACCGACAACAGCATAGCCAACCGGTGATGCAACAACTATATGAATGGCTCAACCAACATCATCTGACGGTGCCATCGAGTTCTCCCACCGCCAAGGCTATCAATTACACTCTGAAGCGTTGGCCAGCTTTAATCCGCTATTTGGATGATGGCAATCTACCGATTTGCAATAATTGGGTAGAGAATCAAATGCGACCTTGGGCCTTAGGGCGCAAGAACTGGCTGTTTGCTGGCTCGCTGCGCAGCGGCCAGCGAGCGGCGAATATCATGACTTTAATCCAGTCAGCAAAGCTGAATGGCTTGGATCCGTATGCCTATTTAAGTGATGTGCTGAAAAGGCTGCCGACGCATAAAGCGACCCAAATAGAAGAATTACGCCACATCGCTGGAAATCCAACTCAAATTAAAAAATAGGCATGGGGTTCAGCGGACGCTTACAGCGCAAGGAGTGAAAACACAGTTCTGAGCGAAGCGCAAGACACGTAACATCCTTTACTTCACTCATAAAAAAACCCTTATATACAATAAGGGTTTTTTAAAGATTAAACTAAAACTTAGTTTTTCTCTTTGTCTACGATTTTGTTTGCTTGGATCCAAGGCATCATCGCACGTAACTTGTTACCCGTTACTTCAATACCGTGAGCCGCGTTTTGACGACGACGAGCAGTCATTGATGGGTAGTTCAACGCACCTTCTTGGATGAACATTTTCGCATATTCACCAGATTGAATACGTTTAAGTGCATTGCGCATTGCTTCACGTGATTGTTCGTTAATCACTTCAGTACCAGTTACATACTCGCCATATTCAGCGTTGTTAGATACTGAATAGTTCATGTCAGCGATACCGCCTTCGAACATCAAGTCAACGATCAATTTAAGCTCGTGTAAGCATTCGAAGTAAGCCATTTCTGGTGCATAACCAGCTTCAACAAGAGTTTCGAAGCCCATTTTAACCAATTCAACAGCACCACCACAAAGAACTGCTTGCTCGCCAAATAAGTCAGTTTCAGTTTCTTCACGGAAAGAAGTTTCGATGATACCTGTACGACCACCACCTACACCTGAAGCGTAAGAAAGTGCAACGTTACGTGCATTACCAGAAGCATCTTGATGAATCGCGATAAGATCAGGAACACCTGAACCACGTTGGAATTCAGAACGTACAGTGTGACCAGGTGCTTTAGGTGCAACCATGATTACATCTAAGTCTGCACGTGGAACAACTTGGTTATAAAGTACAGAGAAGCCGTGAGCAAATGCTAAAGTTGCGCCTTGCTTGATGTTTGGCTCAATCACGTCACGATAAAGTTGTGATTGGAACTCATCTGGAGTCAAAATCATAACTAAGTCAGCTTGAGCAACAGCAGCAGGAACTTCAGAAACTTTAAGACCCGAATTTTCAGCTTTTTTCCAAGAAGCAGAACCAGCACGTAAACCTACAGTTACGTCTACGCCAGAATCTTTAAGGTTAAGCGCGTGCGCGTGACCTTGTGAACCGTAACCAATGATCGCTACTTTCTTAGATTGAATGATAGATAAGTCGCAGTCTTTATCGTAAAAAATTTGCATTGCTGTCTCCGCTAAAATGCTTTGGATTCCTATCTTACTCAAGTACTTGTCTATTCAGTACTTGAGTAAGCTCTCCATCCTTTGAGATGGAATGAATTCGATGAGTAAAATTAACTATGAAATTTAGTTAAATGGTTAAAACTTTTTCGCCGCGTGCGATACCTGACACACCTGAACGCACAACTTCTAAAATGGTGTTTTCAGCAATCGCGTCAATAAAACCATCTAGTTTTTCAGTTGTACCCGCAAGCTGCACCGTATAAGTCGTTGGTGTGACATCCACAATTTGACCACGGAAGATGTCTGCAGTACGTTTAATTTCAGCACGTGCAGCACCCGATGCTTTGACTTTAATCAGCATCAATTCGCGTTCAATATGCGGGCCTTCTGACAGGTCGACCACTTTAACCACTTCAACCAATTTATTCAGTTGTTTGGTGATTTGCTCAATTTTATGATCATCACCATAAGTTGTAAGCGTTAAACGTGAAAGTGTTGGGTCTTCGGTTGGCGCAACGTTTAAAGTCTCAATGTTATAACCACGTTGAGAGAATAAACCCACTAAACGAGAAAGCGCACCTGATTCGTTTTCAACGAGAACGGAAATAATGTGTCTCATTCTGTGCGCTCCCCTTTACCTAACCACATATCTTTCATGGATTGACCCGCAATTTGCATCGGATAAACGTGCTCTGTACGGTCAACCATTACGTTAATGAATACGCATTTGTCATTAATCGCCATCGCTTCTGCAAGCTTAGACTCAAGCTCATCGGCATGGTTAATTTGAATACCAACGTGACCATAAGCTTCCATCAATTTAGGGAAGTCAGGCAATGAGTCAACATAAGAACTTGAGTGACGACCTTCATAATTCATATCTTGCCATTGTTTAACCATACCTAAAGCTTGGTTATTCAAGCATAAGATCTTAACGTTTAAACCATATTGCTTACAGGTAGAAAGCTCTTGGATACACATCTGAATCGATGCTTCACCCGTGATACATACAACCTGTTGATCTGGATAAGCCAGTTTAGCCGCCATAGCATACGGTAAACCTACACCCATAGTACCTAGACCACCAGAGTTCAACCATTGACGTGGACGCTTGTACTTATAGTAGTTCGCGCCAAACATTTGGTGCTGACCTACGTCAGAAGTAATGATCGCATCACCATTGGTCACTTTGTCTAAAGCTTCAACTACTTGTTGCGGCTTCATCGTGCCATCGGTTGGCTTGTCATATTTCAAACCATGAACTTTACGCCACTCATTAATCTGATTCCACCATGCAGCAATCGCTTCAGGGTTTGGCTTAGACACATTTAATTGCTTCAATTGAACCAACATTTCCTGAAGTACAGGTTCAACCGCACCTACAATTGGAATGTGCGCCATGATAGTTTTTGAAATGGTCGCAGGGTCAATGTCAATATGAATGACTTTAGCATTTGGACAGAATTTTGCAGGGTTATTGGTTACACGGTCATCAAAACGCGCACCAATACACAAAATCACATCGGCATTGTGCATGGTCATGTTGGCTTCATACGTACCATGCATGCCCAACATACCAATAAATTGTGGATCATTACCCGGGAACGCGCCCAAGCCCATTAATGTATTGGTTACAGGGAAGCCCAAGATGTGTGCAAGTTCAGTCAATTGCTCAGAAGCATTGCCTTGTACAACACCACCGCCTGAATAAATCACAGGACGTTTGGCATTTAATAGCTCATCAATTGCTTTGCGAATTTGACCTGAGTGACCACGATGCGGTGGTTGATACGAACGCATCTTCACTTTTTCTGGGTATTCGTAAGCAAATTTTTCTGCTGGGTTGGTTGCATCCTTAGGAATATCAACCACCACAGGACCAGGACGACCTGAAGATGCAATATAGAATGCCTTCTTAATCACTGAAGGAATTTCGCTTGCATGACGCACTTGGAAACTGTGTTTTACAATCGGACGTGAAATACCCACCATATCGGTTTCTTGGAAGGCATCTTCACCAATTAAGTGTGTTGCAACCTGACCTGACAAAATCACCATTGGGATTGAGTCCATATAAGCCGTTGCAATTGGAGTTACCGTGTTGGTTGCACCAGGACCTGAAGTCACCAGCACCACACCAGTTTTACCTGTTACGCGCGAGTAGGCATCTGCCATATGACCAGCAGCTTGCTCATGGCGCACAAGGTAATGATTAATTTTGTCTTGTTGAAAGAACGCATCGTAAATATGAAGTACTGCGCCGCCTGGGTATCCAAAAACATGTTCAACGCCTTCGTCCGCCAATGCGCGAACGAGCATTTCACCACCAGATAAAAGTTCCAACGTGATTCACCCTAGTCTTGTCACTGCAAAATGGGAGACACCTGCAGTGTTTTGTTCATTAATTCCTGCACTGTTATAGCACACATATTTCATAGTTTTCATGGCAATAGGAAAAATTTCTGATCTGATTACCGTATAAGCAATATGAGATCTAAAATGTGTTGGGGTAAACACATTTTATAAGCTTTGTTCAGCTTCTCGGCTAGAGAAGTTGCCCATTGCATGACATGACACTTATTCGAAGGGTGATCGATCTAAGGCACATAAAACTAAAGTGTGCATTTTTGTAGTTTACCCGACTAAAGTCAAGTTTAAAAATCGGCTTTTTCTGCTTTATTGATAAACTGGGCATTTTTTACGCTTTTGTCATCCATCACAATTTAATCCAAAGTCCAATATTTCCATATAAAACAAATAACTTTCAGATGTTTGCTGAATTTTTTATAATTTTTTCATATCACATACATAAAAATAAAGAATGAATTAAAAAATATATAAATCGCTTGGTTATGATTCACCAACGCATTTCAGCTTATTTTAACTTGCAAATAGACAAGTCAATGCTCCAATTTTAAATAGGCGATATTGCAGATAAAAATCATCGAAAAATTGTCAATAAATCCTAGCTTCATGGGGAATTATTGCTAAAATTTAGCCAACATGATTTTTTGTAATTGGTTTTCTGCCATTTACCCTTTTTGCTCAGGACTTCCAAACATGAAAACGCCAATGATCCGCTTGAGTTGTCTTTCTGCAAGCTTGATTTTAATTTTTGCCACTAGCTCAGTTTCTGCAAAACAATATTACAAGTGGGTCGATGCAAATGGTTCAACCCATTACACCACGACACCGCCGCCAAAAACTGCCAAGAAAAGGGCAAAGTCGACACCTATGGCTGGAGAAATTCAGCACCAACCGTTGCCATTCCTGCAAATCCTGCTGACAACCCTGCACCTACTGCTGCAAATACAACAAACCAACATGCGACACCTACCACAAATCATCCTGCAGGAAATCCAGCTATGGATCAGCAACAACGTGAAGCCAATGCAGCTTTAAATCAGGCACAACAAGAACGTGCCAACCCACAAGTTTTTTAAGTTTTAAGCCATAAAGTACGACTCGCTTAAATTTTCCTGCACAATCCAACGCGCAAAATTCAATTTAGCTGCATTTTGCGCTATGCTGTGTGACACACTTTTTTTAACCGTTTATTCCTGATTTAACCTTATGACTACTCACATTGACCCTGAATATCAAGCCAGTGCGATTGAACCCCAAGTCCAAAGCGACTGGGAATCTCGCAAAGCCTTTAAAGTTGCCGACACAGTCGAAGGTCCACATCGTTATATCCTCTCGATGTTCCCTTACCCAAGCGGCAAACTGCACATGGGTCACGTGCGTAACTACACCATTGGTGATGTGATTAGTCGTTTCCACCGTTTAAAAGGTGAAACCGTCTTACAACCTATGGGTTGGGATGCTTTTGGTTTACCTGCAGAAAACGCAGCGATTGCGCATCAGGTTGCCCCAGCTAAATGGACTTTTGAAAATATCGCCTACATGCGCGACCAATTGAAAAAACTAGGTTTGGCAATAGATTGGGATCGTGAATTTGCCACTTGTACTCCAGAGTATTACCACTGGGAACAATGGTTATTCGTGCAACTGTATAAAAAAGGGTTAATTTATCGCAAACTCTCGACAGTCAACTGGGATCCTGTCGATCAAACAGTTTTGGCCAATGAACAGGTCGAAAATGGCCGTGGTTGGCGTTCAGGTGCATTGGTAGAAAAACGCGATATTCCAATGTACTACTTCCGCATTACCGATTATGCCCAAGAATTATTAGACGATTTAGAAACTTTAAAAGATGGTTGGCCACAGCAAGTCTTGACCATGCAGCGCAACTGGATTGGGCGTTCGCAAGGGATGGAAATCACATTCCCATCGGCAAATCCTGAAATTTATGCAGATGGTCTGACTGTATTTACAACGCGTGCTGACACGTTAATGGGTGCAACTTATGTGGCTGTTGCTGCAGAACATCCTATGGCGTTAAAAGCAGCAGAAAACAATGCACAATTAAAAGCCTTTATTGAAGAATGCCGCATGGGTTCTGTGGCAGAAGCTGACCTTGCCACTGCCGAGAAAAAAGGCATGGCGACTGGCTTATTTGTGAAGCATCCAGTAACAGGTAAAGAATTACCTGTGTGGATTGCCAACTATGTGTTGATGTCTTACGGTTCTGGCGCAGTGATGGCTGTACCTTCACACGATGAGCGTGATTTTGAGTTTGCCAATAAATTCCAATTGCCAATTATTCAGGTGATTGATGCCAAAGGTGCAGACGATGCGGACTTTGACACAACCCAATGGCAAGAGTGGTACGGTTCTAAAGAAGGTAAACTGGTCAACTCAGGCGAATTTGATGGTTTAGATTTCCAAGCGGCTTTTGATGCACTTTTAGCGAAATTAGAGCCACAAGGTTTAGCCAACGTAAAAGTACAATTCCGTTTACGTGACTGGGGTGTTTCACGCCAACGTTACTGGGGTTGCCCAATTCCAATGATCAACTGTGAAAAATGTGGACAAGTTCCAGTTCCAGAAGATCAGCTTCCTGTCATTTTACCTACCGATGTTGTGCCAGATGGCTCAGGCAACCCGTTAAATAAAATGCCTGAATTCTATCAAACCACTTGCCCATGCTGTGGTGGCGAAGCACGTCGTGAAACCGATACCTTAGATACTTTTGTAGAGTCATCTTGGTATTACGCACGTTACGCATCTCCAGACTTTACAGGTGGCATGGTCAAGCCTGAAGCTGCGCAAACTTGGTTGCCAGTTAATCAATATATTGGTGGTGTAGAACACGCCATCTTGCACTTATTGTACGCGCGTTTCTTCCACAAACTTATGCGTGATGAAGGCGTGGTACAAGGCAATGAGCCATTTACCAACTTACTGACTCAAGGCATGGTCTTGGCTGACACCTTCTACCGCGAAGCAGAAAGCGGCAAGAAAACTTGGTTTAACCCTGCCGATATCGAGCTTGAAAAAGACGAAAAAGGTCGTGTTCTTTCTGCAAAATACATGGGCGATGGTCAAGCTGTGATTGTTGGCGGTCAGGAAAAAATGTCGAAATCGAAAAATAACGGTATCGACCCGCAAGCCATTATTGACCAATACGGCGCAGATACTGCACGTGTATTTATGATGTTCGCTGCACCACCTGATCAGTCTTTAGAATGGTCAGATGCAGGTGTTGAAGGTGCGAACCGCTTCTTAAAACGTGTTTGGCGTTTGGCGGCAGGTTTCCTTGAAAAAGGCAGCAATGCAACTGCAATAGACAGCAGCAAACTTGCTACAGCAGCACAAGACTTACGTCGCAAAACCCATGAAACCATTCAAAAAGTGGGCGATGATATTGAGCGTCGTCATGCGTTCAACACTGCAATTGCAGCATTGATGGAACTCTTGAATGCTTGCAACAAGTTTGAAGCGCAGAACGAACAAGACCTTGCGGTTGAACGTGAAGCAATTGTGACTTTATTGACCTTGCTTGCGCCATTTGCACCACACTTGAGCCAAACCTTATTGGTAGAGTTCGGAATTGAATTAACCTCTACCCTATTCCCTGTGGTCGATGAGTCTGCATTAACCCGCAATACTCAAACGATTGTGGTGCAGGTAAATGGTAAATTACGCGGCAAGCTTGATGTAGCGGTAGATGCATCTAAAGAAGACATTCTTGCACTTGCCAAAGCGTTACCAGAAGTACAACCATTCTTGACTGGGCCAACCAAGAAAGAAATTGTGGTACCGAATAAGCTAGTGAATTTGGTGGTTTAAGTGCTTTTAAACCTCCCTTTTTTAAAGGGAGGTTTGGAGGGATTTTATAAAACAATCCCCCTAAACCCTCCTACAAAAAAGGAATTAAAACAATTTCCAAACAAAGCCCGTTGTCAGTCAACGAGCTTTGCACCTACAATCAAGATATTCTCAACTTCCGCTTTTAAACTTTCAAGAATATTACAGAGGACAGCACATGCACTTTAGCCAACGTCTAGCAGTCATTGTTTTAACTTGTGGACTCAGTGCTAGCTTAGTCGGCTGCGGTTTTCATCTTAAAGGCACCAATCCAAGCATTGCACCTGTGGCTTATTCAAAAATGAGTCTGGCTTTACCGAGCAATGCTGAAGAATTAGAAGAAAAACTTTCCATTCACATGGGTACAGCGGGCGTACAACTCAGCAATGACCCTAATGCCTATGTACTGCGTGTACTTGACTATACGCCACGTCGCTTGGAATTGAATGGCAAACTGGTAGAAACCTTATTGCGTTTGAGTGTGACTTTCCGTATTGAAGATGCGCAAGGCAACCCGATCACCGAACCTCGTACCGTCATGGCAACGCGCAGTTATCAATACGATGTCGCAACTGTGAATACCGATGATCAGGAACAAAAATTCTTAAAAGAAGTCATTATTGATGATGTAGCACAGCAAATTGTGCGTCAAATTTCATCTAATCGTTTACCTTTGGTCAACCCACCTGTGTATTCAAACCCTAAATAAGTTTTCGAGTGCGAATTTTTTATGAAACTTGACTATCTACAAGCCCTCAAACGTGTCGATGAAGCACGTGGCGTATGGATTTTGCATGGTCAAGAACCCTTACTCGAACAAAACTTGCTGGATGCTTTTCGTGCCAGTTGGCAAAAACAGGATATTGAACGTCAGCGTTATGATTTAAATAGCGTTAGCGATTGGAAAAATGTATTCAATGCCTTAAACAGTCTGTCACTGTTTTCGAGTCAATTGGCGGTTGAAGTACACGGCAATATCAAGCCCGATGCCAGCACACTAAAACAACTGAAAAGTTATATTCAGCACAATGAACAAAACTTGCTGTTGGTAGTGATGCCAAAACAGGACAGCAATAGCCTGAAATCCAGTTTTTTTCAATTGATTGATGCCAATGGGGTCAATGTTGCACTCACGGCGAATTATCCTAAAGATCGGCAGCAGATTTTAGGTTTGGAAGCAGAAAAGCTTGGCATCCAATTGGGACATGATGCGTGGCAATGGTTGGAACAACACCATGAACACAACCTTTTGGCTGCCAAAAACAGCTTGATGCGGGTCAGTGACACCTTTCCTGAAATTCAGCAGATTCAGATTGAACATTTACATGCCTGTTTACAAGATCAATCCCGTTATAGCACTTACGATTTAAATGATGCTTTACTGGCGGGAAATCTAGCGCAAGCCATGAAAATTTTTCAATACCTCATGGCTTCGGGTGAAGCCATGAGTTTAATTTTGTGGAGCATCAGCAAAGAAATGCGCCTGCTGATGCAATTATTTGAACAACCACAAAATGCTTTGCAACTGGGTATCTGGAAAAACAAAGTCAGTGTTTATCAGCAAGCTTTGCGACGTTTAAATCCAAATAGTTTCTTGCAATGGCCCGCCCTATTATTGCGTATTGATGCCGCCATCAAAGGGATGTCCAAGGAAAACCCTGAACATTTGGTGCTACAAGCCATTACAGAACTCTGTGGTAAAACGCTGTTTGCTTCTCACTCGGCTTAATTAAGCAGACTTCATCAAATAATTTTTAAAATCATCTGCTTTTCAGAGGATTAGCTAAAGAAACGTGCAAACCAACTTTTGCCTTTTTTCTGTTCCTGTGAACGCAAATAATGCAGCATATTGTCGCGTACCGCATCGACATAATCCTGATCATCATGCTGAATATGGTTAATCAACCATTTAGACAACAAACGATACAAATCATGTTCTACCGATTCGCCATTGGCAAAACGCTGACGGCAATCATTCAAACGCTTCACAAAGAGTTCGTGAATACCACGATGTGATGGTAAGTATTGATAATTGACCTGTGACAACAAGTTTTCTTCAAAGCTAAAATGCGATTGCGTATAGTCAATCAAGTCATCCAAGACTTCTTTGATTTGCTCCCGCGCACCTGTCGCCCGAATTTTTTCCAGCGCATTAATATAGTCCAGAATTTGTCGATGTTGATTGTCAATCACATCAATTCCGATATTAAATTTCTCACTCCACTCCATGATTTACCCCTCAGATTTTTTGCTTAAAGTCATGTTTTATTGCATCGTCCCGATGCCGTATTATCCTAATGATTAAATCCATAATTATTTTATGGAATTTGATACTAGCTGCTTTTAATTCTTAAATCCATATAGAAAATAAGGTTTTTTAAGCAACTTAGACCATAGTTGTATTTTTCAGCATTTATCATAAAAATTCATAAAATTATCATAGAGATGAAACAAACTACCCCCACCTCGTTAACAGATGCTATTTTCACTTTTTTTATGGATGTAATACCGTACTCAGACTGTATTAAATCTAGCTCAAACCACTAATAAATAATTCTCATTTGCAGTTTCTTCAAAAAATTCACGATTTATCCTTATTTCACTTCTATAATCCTTTTAATTTCTTTTTCTGTTTTTTGACTCATGCCAAAAATAAAATCGACCAAACTTATTGCGGGAATTATCATTGCGCTGATGCTGGCATTTGCCGCTTGGTATTTTTTAAAACCCAAAGAACAACAACCGCAATACATTACTGCCGAAGTGAGCCGTGGAGATATTGAAAGTGCGGTGTTGGCAACAGGCGTACTTGAAGCCACCAAAATGGTCAGCGTTGGTGCGCAAGTTTCAGGTCAAGTCAAAAAAATGTATGTTCAGTTAGGCGATCAAGTCAAACAAGGACAGTTGATTGCCCAAATTGACTCTGTACGACAGGAAAACGAGTTTAAAACAGCACAAGCCAGCATTAAAAACCAACAGGCACAATTGGCGGTTCGACAAGCCAATCTCGCCAAAGTCGCAGCAGAATATCAGCGTCAACAAGCCATGTATGCGCAAGATGCGACCTCACGTGCCGAACTTGAAACTGCCTTAGCCAACTATAAAACTTCGCAAGCAGAAATTGCTGCCATTAACGCTCAAATTGAACAGTCACGCCTAACTTTAGACACGTCTAAAGAAAATTTAGGTTATACCCGTATTCTTGCCCCAATGGATGGCACTATCGTCGCAATTGTGACCGAAGAAGGTCAAACCGTGAACGCCAATCAAAGTGCGCCCACGATTGTTAAATTAGCCAAACTTGACACCATGACTGTAAAAGCAGAAATTTCTGAAGCGGATGTAATGAAGGTCGAAGAGGGACAAACGGTCTATTTCACCACCTTGGGCAACAGTGAGAAAAAACATTACGCTACTTTACGTCAGGTAGAACCTGCACCCAAATCCATCAATACCGAAAGCAATAACAATACGTCATCATCTTCAAGTTCTGCCGTGTACTACAACGCTTTATTTGACGTACCAAATGAAGACGGCAAGCTACGCATCAATATGACCGCACAAGTGTCCATTGTTTTGGCAGAGGCACGCAATGTGCTGACCATTCCTGCTGCTGCGGTACAAGGTGCAAACCGTTCACGCAGTCGTGGCAACAGCAATAATTCAGACAGCAACGTACGTGCTGAGCGCGACAATACCAATGCCAGCTCTGCCAAACGCCCTGCCCGCTTGGAGTTGACTGCCAATGAAAAAGCCTTGGTTGATCAAGGTAAAGCCTCTTTAGGTATGGTACGTGTACTGCAAGCTGATGGTTCAGCTCGTCCACAATCGGTATTGCTTGGCTTAAATAACCGTGCAACGGTACAAGTCATTCGTGGCCTAAAACTGGGCGATCAAGTCATTATTGCCGATGGTTCCGATACCTCAAATGATGCGGCGAAGCGTGGTGGTCGTGTTGGTCCATCAGTGAGAATGTAAGATGAGTCAGTCACAACCTCTGTTAGAGGTCACCAATCTGACCCGTGAATTCCCTGCGGGCGAATCTACAGTGCAGATTCTCAAAGGTATTGATCTGAAGATTTACCCAGGTGAATTGGTTGCAATTGTGGGTCAGTCAGGTTCAGGAAAATCCACCCTCATGAATATTTTGGGCTGTCTGGATCAACCCACTACTGGCAGCTATAAAGTCAAAGGACGCGAAACTCGACAACTTGAAGCCGATGAATTGGCACAACTACGTCGTGAATATTTTGGTTTTATTTTCCAGCGCTATCACTTATTGGGTGATTTAAGCGCTGCGGGCAACGTCGAAGTGCCTGCAATTTATGCAGGTGCCGATGTTGAAGAACGACAAGCACGCGCGACTGCGCTGCTCAGTGACTTAGGTCTAGCCGATAAAACCCAAAACCGCCCAAGTCAGCTTTCAGGTGGACAACAACAACGTGTATCCATTGCACGTGCCTTGATGAATGGTGGCGATGTGATTCTTGCCGATGAACCCACAGGTGCACTCGACAAGAATAGCGGTATTGAAGTGATGCGGATTTTGCGTGAGCTGAATGCCAAAGGTCACACCATCATCTTGGTCACACATGACCATAATGTCGCTAAAAATGCCACACGGATTATTGAAATCAGTGATGGGCTTATTATTTCTGATCAGCCCAACACACCTGCCGATCAGGATGATATTACTCAACAAACCTTGCAACATCCGCCACAAAAAAGAACTTCAGCTTGGCGCTCTGTATTTGATCGTTTAGGTGAAGCCTTCCGCATGGCGCTACTGGCGATGAATGCACATCGCATGCGCACCTTTTTAACCATGCTCGGGATTATTATCGGGATCGCTTCGGTTGTATCTGTTGTGGCACTGGGCAATGGTTCACAGAAACAAATTTTAGAAAACATCAGCAGTTTAGGCACCAATACCATCACCGTGTTTCAAGGGCGTGGTTTTGGTGATACCTCGCGCTCATCTCAGCTTAAAACCCTAATTCCTGCCGATGCCGATGCTTTGGCAGAACAACCTTATGTGGATGGGGTCAGCCCATCGGTCAATAGCAACGTCACAGTACGTTTTAAAGACACCGAGGCTTCTGCCACAGTCAATGGTGTGAGCGAAGACTTTTTCTATGTGCGCGGCATGAACTTCCAGTCGGGTCAGCCTTTTGACAAACACAGCGTGCTGGAACAAGCGCAAGATGTGGTGATTGATCACAACACCAAAAATACATTTTTTAGTGATGGCAGCAACCCTGTCGGGCAAGTAATTTTATTGGGCAGCGTACCCAGCCGTATTATTGGCGTGGTCGAAGAACAAAAAAGCATGATGGGCAATGCCGACAGCTTAAATGTGTATTTGCCCTACTCTACGGTAATGAGCCGCATGCTTGGCCAAAGCCATGTGCGCAGCATTATTGTACGAGTCAAAGATGAATATCCAAGTGCTGCAGCAGAAAATGCCATCCTAAGTCTGTTGGTACAGCGTCATGGTGCGCAGGATGTATTTACTCAAAATGCCGACAGTATCCGTGAAACCATCCAACAAACTACCGCCACCATGACCTTACTGGTTTCTGCTATTGCAGTGATTTCACTGGTGGTCGGTGGAATTGGCGTAATGAACATCATGTTGGTCTCTGTCACAGAACGCACCCAAGAAATTGGGGTACGCATGGCAGTCGGCGCACGACAAAGCGATATTTTGCAGCAATTTTTAATTGAAGCCATTTTAGTGTGTATTTTAGGCGGTGTACTTGGCGTCTTGCTCGCACTCGGAATTGGGCAATTGATTAATCATGTGGCAGGTGGAACCTTTCAAATGGCGTACTCCACCACCTCGATTGTAGCCGCTTTTGTCTGTTCAAGCCTGATTGGAATTGTGTTCGGTTTTATTCCTGCACGTAATGCTGCCCAACTGAACCCTGTCGATGCGCTATCTAGAGAATAAGGAATTAGAGTAAGGAATGATGATGCGATTTAACCAGAAGTCACGACAATTCAGCCAACTCGTCACTGCGCTTTTTCTTGGCAGCAGCTTAGTGGGTTGTGCAGCCGTAGTCAAAACACCTTATCAGGCACCTGCTGTAAATATTCCTCAACAGTTTGAGCAGCAGCAAAAAAGCCAGCAAGTCCTTGCACAACTAAATACAGACCGTTGGTGGACACTCTTTCACGATGCTGCTTTAAATCAATTGGTTGAACAAGTCTTGGCGCGTAACAGTGACCTCGCGGTTGCAGGACTGAATTTACAACAAGCCAGATTACAAGCCAAACAAAGCCAAAGTCAGCAAGGTGTCCGGATTGGCAATGCAGGTATTTCTACAGGGCATCAATTTAGTTTAGAGGGCAATGGTGATACAGCGCGTGGGATTTCGCTGAATTATCCCGGACTGAGCTATGAATTGGACTTATTCGGTAAACTTGCCAATCAGACTGAAGCTGCACGTTGGGAAGCCTTAGCCACCGAACAAGACTTACAAGCCACCGCACAAAGCCTGATTGCAACCACTGCCAATTTATATTGGCAATTGGGTTATTTAAATGAACGCTATGTTGTCGCACAACAAAACCTTGCCAGTACGCAAAAAACGTATCAATTGGTCAGTGCGCAATATCGCGCGGGTGCAGTTTCAGGATTGGATTTAAACCAAGCCGAACAAGCCCTGCAAAGTCAAAAATCAACCTTGAGCCAAATTGCACAGCAAAAAGTTGAAACACGCACCGCCTTGGCAGTTTTACTGCATCAACCTGTGCAAATGTTGAATATCAATGAACCACAGAGTTTAGCCGCTGTTCGTTTACCGAATATTACTGCTGGCTTACCTGCAGAACTGCTGTCACGTCGTCCCGACTTACGTGCAGCCGAATTACGTTTACGTAAAGCCTTGGCCAATAAAGATGCCAATCGAGCCAGTTATTACCCATCCATCAGTCTTACAGGCACACTCAGTACAGGTGTCGGTACGGGCGCGCATACCTCTTTAAGCGATGCCCTAAAAAACCCAATTGCCACTTTAGGTGCAGGTTTAACCCTGCCATTTTTGCAATGGAATGATATGCAGCGCGATCTAAAAGTGAATGCTTTGGAATATGAAAAAGCCATTGTGCAATATCGACAAACTTTATATAAAGCCTTTGCCGATGTCGAAAATGCACTGTCAGCACGAACCGCGCTGAATCAACAAGTCGCGCTCCAAAGCCGCAATTTAGCACTGGCAGAGAAAACTGAACGCTTAACTGAGGTGCGTTATCGGCATGGTGCGATTGCCTTAAAAAACCTGCTAGATGCACAAGAAACCACCCGCAATGCACGTTTAAGTTTATTGCAGACCAAGCAAAACCAATACAACGCCTATGTGACTTTATTGCAAGCGTTGGGTGGTAGTCCGATTCAAAACATTCAATAATGCAAGAGTTGATCTAAATTGATCACGATAAAAAAAGCCTGTGGATGATTTTAAACATCCACAGGCTTTTGCTTGCTTTGTATATAAACTTTGAAATTAAGTTTTCTCAGATAATAACGCTTCTTTACTTAATACTTGATGGCTACTGGTCGCAATTGGCAAACTGACTTTAAAAGTCGTTCCCACACCTTCTTTCGATTCCACCACAATTTGCCCGTGGTTCAAATCGACAAAACGCTTACACAACACCAAACCTAAACCAATACCCTTTTCACCTGCAGTGCCTTTAAAACTAACAGTAAGTTTAGGCTCGAACAGCGTTTCGAGTTGTTGTGCAGTCATGCCCAAACCCGTATCTTGAATATAAATATCCACACTGGTTTCTGTTTGCTCTGCACGTAAAATGACTTTGCCTGTGCCATCGGTAAAGGTAAATTTCAGCGCATTCGACACCAAATTTTGAATCACCGAGGTAATCATATTGATGTCGGCATAAACTTTAATGCCTTCTTCAACTTGATCAATCAGTTCAATATTTTTCTTGATTGCCAAACTTTTCAACACATCGCAAACAATTTTGGTCGATTGCTTTAACTCAAAATTAATTGGGTGATACACAAAGCGTCCACCCTCTGCCATCGCCCAATTCAATAAACTTTCTAGCAAGTTATAGGTCGATTGTGCTGTGTCGAATAAATAGTCGGCAATATTTTGAATACTAGAATCATCCAAAGTTTCGCGCTCTTGCGCTAAAACTTCCGAAAACCCCAATAAGCCATGAAATGGCGCGCGCAAATCATGCGCAATAATTTGGAAAAATTTGGTTTTACTAAAATTCAATGCAGACTGCTGTTCATACAGTTCTTTTAAGCTTGCATAATCAACTTTTAATTCAATATAACGCACCAAACCTGCAGCAAACTCCGCCACTGTCGGCAAAGCACCTAAACTAAACGCTTCTTCACGATGATCAAATAACAACAACTGCCCAATCGACTCGCCATCGGTTTTGAGTAAATCCAGTGCGATTAGGCGCGCGGCTTCTATCCCCAAACTTGCGATGTGCTGCACAAAATTTGCATATTGAGGATGTTGAGGTTCAATCAGTTGCTGACCTTGAAAGAAAGCGTCTAACCGTGCGTTTGGGTTGGCACGAAAGGCTTTAAAAACTTGATTGGTGGAATACCAGATGTACGGCTCATTTTTAAAAGTCAAAATGGCATGATCTACTTGCAGCATTTGACGGGCAAACTTCAAAAAACCATCAATTTGGTTACTTGGCGTATGTACACCCAATAATAACGAGAGTGTGCAAGCACTGAGTTGCTCCGTTTCAGGACCAATTTCCAGCAACTGTATTTTCATTTTTGCCTCGTTAATTAAAGTGTGCCGCGCCTATGAATTATTTTGTCTACAAAACTCATCCACTGAATTCAGAGTTAACCTACAAACTTTAACACAAAACACAAGCTTTCAAACTAATTTAAAAAACTGCGTAACAACTCGGCATTTCTTCTTTACTACTTGATTTTTCATCTATGGATTAACAAGGGTTTAGCTCACGCTTGATTATGATTTTTGATGGATCAAACGGTGCTACAAACCCGCTAAAAAATACGCTTATTTTTGTAAAATTTGGACCATAAAAATAGATCTAAACTTTTAAAATATAAATCAGGCTTTTTATCTGTAGATTTCCCTCCGTTTTTGAAGAAAATCTCAACTTCTATACAAGAGTTTACATTGCATCACACTGTAAAAAATAGAAGCAACATATTGATAAACATATAAAATAAATAGAATAAATATATCCACCTATCATTTTCATCGGTTATTTATCAAACATTCGACTTAAGTCGAACCCTCAACTGGTTAATTTATAATAAAATATACATATATTTTTGATGTCATATCTTCATCATACGATTTGATTAGTATTTCAACACTAAATACTCAAGGCGATTTTTAGGTTTAAATAGGCTCATTTTTACATTAAGCCGTGTCTTGACTCGCACAAATGCGACACATCATTTCGTAGCGAAATGGCGTCATCACTGTAATTACGTTGACTGAAATGCATTGAGAGTCGATACTCTCAAGGTTAAATTAGGCAAATCGGTTCGCAGGGGCTGAGTCATCATCTCGCTCCTAAAAAACTCAATCAAAGCAAGGGGCTATATATGGCTGGTGGAAAGTCAAAAATCATTTACACACTGACCGATGAGGCGCCATTGTTGGCGACCTACTCTCTACTGCCGATCATTGAGACCTTTACTAAGCCTGCTGGCATCGAGATTGTCAAGAGTGATATCTCTGTAGCAGCACGCGTACTCTCTGAATTCTCGGAATACCTAAGCGAAGAACAGAAGGTAGCCGACAACCTCGCAGAGCTTGGACGTCTCACGCAAGATCCAGATACCAATATCATCAAACTTCCAAACATCAGTGCTTCAGTTGCTCAGTTAGTTGCATGTATCAAGGAATTACAAGCAAAAGGCTATGCAATTCCTGACTATCCTGAAAATGAAAATACTGCAGAAGATAAAGCTTTACGCGCTCGTTTTGGCAAATGCTTAGGCTCAGCAGTAAACCCTGTATTACGTGAAGGTAACTCTGACCGTCGTGCACCTGCTGCAGTGAAAAACTATGCGAAAAAACACCCGCACTCTATGGGTGAATGGAAGCAATGGTCACAAACTCACGTTTCACACATGGATGAAGGCGACTTCTACCATGGCGAAAAATCGATGACGCTTGACCGCGCACGTAACGTAAAAATGGAACTCATCACTCAATCTGGTGAAACCATTGTACTGAAAGAAAAAGTAGCGTTACTTGACGGCGAAATCATCGATTCTATGTTCATGAGCAAGAAAGCGCTTTGCGACTTCTATGAAAAAGAATTGGATGATTGTAAAGAAGCAGGCATTTTGTTCTCTTTACACGTAAAAGCGACCATGATGAAAGTTTCACACCCGATTGTATTCGGTCACTGTGTGAAAATTTACTATAAAGAAGCGTTTGAAAAACACGGTAAATTGTTTGAAGAACTTGGCATTAACGTCAACAACGGTATGGCAGGTCTTTATGAAAAGATCGAAACCTTACCAACTTCTTTACGTGAAGAAATCATCGAAGATTTACACGCATGCCAAGAACACCGCCCTGCACTTGCAATGGTGGATTCTGCAAAAGGCATCACCAACTTCCACTCTCCAAACGACGTAATTGTAGATGCTTCTATGCCTGCAATGATTCGTGGTGGCGGTAAAATGTGGGGTGCTGACGGTAAACCTTACGACTGTAAAGCAGTAATGCCTGAATCTACTTTCGCGCGTATTTACCAAGAAATGATCAATTTCTGTAAGTGGAATGGTAACTTCGACCCACGTACGATGGGTACTGTGCCAAACGTAGGTTTGATGGCGCAAAAAGCTGAAGAATACGGCTCACACGACAAGACTTTTGAAGTTCCTGCTGCAGGTGTTGCAAACATCACTGATATTGACACTGGTGAAGTGTTGATGACTCAAAACGTAGAAGAAGGCGACATCTGGCGTATGTGTCAGGTGAAAGATGCACCTATTCGCGACTGGGTTAAACTTGCAGTAACACGTGCACGTAACTCTGGTATGCCAGCAATTTTCTGGTTAGACCCGTACCGTCCACACGAAAACGAAGTGATCAAGAAAGTTCAAAAATACTTAAAAGATCACGACACGACTGGTTTAGATATTCAAATCATGTCACAAGTTCGTGCGATGCGTTATACACTTGAGCGTGTTGCGCGTGGTTTAGACACCATTTCTGTAACAGGTAACATCTTACGTGACTACCTCACTGACTTGTTCCCAATTATGGAGCTTGGTACTTCTGCGAAAATGTTATCTATCGTTCCGTTAATGGCGGGTGGTGGTATGTACGAAACTGGTGCGGGTGGTTCTGCGCCTAAACACGTACAACAACTTGTTGAAGAAAACCACTTACGTTGGGATTCATTAGGTGAGTTCCTTGCGCTTGCTGCTTCTTTAGAAGAAATGGGTATTAAAGAAGATAATACTCGTGCGAAATTACTTGCATCAACTCTTGATCAAGCGACCAGCAAATTACTTGATAACGACAAGTCTCCATCACGTCGTACTGGCGAACTGGACAACCGTGGCAGCCACTTCTACTTGGCAAAATTCTGGGCAGAAGCACTTGCTGCTCAAGACGAAGATGCTGAGTTGAAAGCGAAGTTTGCACCACTTGCACAAGCTTTAGCTGCAAACGAAGACAAAATTGTTGCTGAACTTGCGGAAGTACAAGGTAAATCGGTTGATATCGGTGGTTACTACGCAGTAGATCAAGCTAAAGTGAATGCAGTAATGCGTCCAAGCGCAACATTCAATGCTGCTCTTGATGCAGCTCAATAAGATGATGCAAAACTAACCTAAGTTAGTGATGTAAAAAACCAGCGCTTCGGCGCTGGTTTTTTTACACCCTCATTTATATAGTGTTATGACAACTATTTCATTTTATGCTTAGATCTAAATTTTATGAATGTGAGTTATCAAAGGTTAGGATTTTTCATTCAACTAGAGCCATAAAATAAGGAAAACCTAAAATGGCAAATTCGTGGGGAATACCAAAGCACATAGAAGATGCGGTCTCGGAGCGAGACCTGTGCTGTGTATATTGCGGCAAAAAGTTTGGCACTGAAAGAGCTAATAAGAAGTCTTGGGAACACATTATCAACGATATAAGAATTACAACCTTATCCAATATTGCATTGTGCTGTATTGGCTGCAATGCATCTAAAGGCAATAAAGACTTAGCAACTTGGCTCCATTCTGAGAATGCTCGAAAAAGAGGCGTCACCACTGAGACAATTGCAGATGTCATCAAAGTAGCTTTAGATAGTGAATAAAGCTTTTAAGTACTACAAGCCCTATAAGACACCCGATCAATCACATTTGATTATTGTATTGATCTAATAATTTAAGCTTAGCATCTGATTCCACCATGAGTACCAATGAAAAATCAGGTACTCATTTGGGTACTCATTTTCCAAAGTGACCACCTGAATTGTGGCTAATGGAATCATTAAGACTGGAGCTAAAAAATGGCACAACCCATTAATATACAGACAATAAAAAAGCCCCCAAGTCTTAATATGCTTGAGGGCTTTTCCTTTATATGGTCCCGAGGGTCGGACTCGAACCGACACGTCATCTCTGACAGCGGATTTTGAGTCCGCCGCGTCTACCAATTTCACCACCTCGGGTAGGTGTTGATGGGTATAATAAACTTTTTTGACAGCTTGTCAACGCAAGTTTTTTGCAATTGTTTAAAATTAAATCAGCTGTCATTTTTTTGATTTATAATCGACCAATTTCATCCATAAAACCTAAAAAAGCATATACTAGGCGCAGTTTTCCCAGTGTTCTAACTTGTTTTTATCATGCAGCTTTCTGACTTTAATTTTAATCTCCCCGATGAACTCATTGCTCGTTACCCACTAGCAAGTCGTAGCGCCTCTCGTCTGCTGCATCTTGATGCTCAAGGTCAGTATCATGACCATCAATTTACCGACCTACTGAATTTACTCGAAGCGGGCGATTTACTGGTACTTAACGATACCAAAGTCATGAAAGCGCGTCTTAAAGGTAAACGTGCCACAGGCGGTGCAGTGGAAGTCTTGGTAGAACGTCTGCAAGATCAATTTATTGCCCATTGCCATATTAAAGCCAGCAACTCACCAAAAGCAGGTGCAGAACTGTTTATTGGGCCTGATGCTGTAAAAGTGACCGTACAAGGTCGCCATGAAAACTTATTTATTGTCGAGTTTTCGCAGCCTATTTTAGAGGTATTGGATGCCTACGGTCAGTTGCCGATTCCACCCTACTTTAACCGCGAAGCAGAAGCGATTGATACCGAGCGTTATCAAACCGTATTTAACGACCCAACAAAACTCGCTAGTGTTGCCGCACCCACTGCCAGCTTGCACTTTGATGAAGCCTTACTGCAACAGCTAGCAGATAAAGGCATTCAAAAAACCTTTGTGACCTTGCACGTGGGCGCAGGTACATTCCTGCCTGTACGTACCGATGATATTGCCAATCACATCATGCACAGTGAATGGTGTGAAGTTTCTGAAGCTGCCGTAGCGCTGATTCGTGAAACCAAAGCACGAGGCAACAAAGTTATTTCAGTGGGCACAACTGCCACCCGTGCCGTGGAAAGTGCTGCCCAAGCCCATGCAGGCAAACTTGCAGCGTGGTCGGGTGATACGCAAATTTTTATTTACCCAGGTTATCAGTTTAAAGTGGTGGATCGTCTAATCACCAATTTCCACTTGCCTGAATCCACCTTATTAATGTTGGTATCTGCGCTTTCAAGCCGTGAAAATGTCATGCAGGCGTATCAACATGCTGTGGCGGAACGCTATCGTTTCTTTAGCTATGGCGATGCCATGCTGATTGATCAAGCTCAGACTTAATTTTCAAACTGTAAAAGAAACCGCCATGCCGCTCGATACCGTGCAACACTCCATTCATATTCGACGCAAGAAGAATCAACGGGTATTTCGTAATATCGCGCGGTTATGGGATATTGGAAAAAAAGCACAAAGCCATCAAGATATTTTAGATGGCTTACACCCTTGGCAAGATGACATCACCCTCAAGTTTGAAAATGTTTTGCCTGTCCTGCTTGGCATTATAGGTGTGTTGTTCTGTTTATTGCTCTTGATTCAACCGAGTAATATTTGGCTGCAATTCTGCTTGCTGATTGGGTTAGGCTGTATCTTCTGGGCATTTATTACCTATGAACAAGACGACCCCATTGAAGAAGTCATCACTTTTTTAGAACAAGAAAGCATTGCTCAACGCTATCAACTGGCATGGCAGCAACCACCGCAACATCTTGCCCGAACCCTACAACCCGTTTATTTGATTGCCCATTTAAAAAGTCTGTTCCCTTTATTTAATTTGGGGAATCTGTCCAATGAAATTCGCCGCTACGCCAGTACAGTTTGGCAAGATCAACAAGGCAAGCAGCATCAGGTTTTGGTATTTGAATATCGCTATGTCAGTGAAACCCGCATTAAAGATCAAAATGGCAATGACTACAAAGTACGTGAAGTGGTGCGACATTTATCGGGCGTATTTGTCTTTGATGTGCAGCTACAAGGTTTAGCCGTTACCTCAAACAATAAAACCTTTGGTGCGCCTTATCATGTGCCGTGGCATACCAGTGACATTCGCCTGAATCAAAAACTCAACTTTTTTGGCAGTGATGCAATTCAACTGGCGCGTACGCTCAGCCCTGCAATGGTGTTAAAACTGGATGATTTTTTTCAGCATCAGCAAGGTGATTTGTTATTTCACCCTGAGCGGAACACGCTCTGTTTTTTAGGTAATCGCAACTTGTTTGAAATTTCCAGTAAAGCAAAAAATATTCAAGATATTTCCGCATTGCGTGGACACTTACGCACTTTTAAATTACCTTATTTAGAACAATTACAGACAGATTTGATTGATTTTCTGGACTAAGAAAATCGTCTTGGGGCAAAACATGGGTATCGCAATTTTTCTTTTGGTTGTCATCGTCTTGGTGATGCTGGGCATCATGATTCGTAACAACATCATACGCCACCACAACGCCACCATCCGCGCTTGGGCAGATGTGACCAGTTTTGAACGACAGAAGTTAAAAACGCTTGAAGAACTTGCGCCAGTGGTCGAACAATATGCAGGTATGGAAAAAGGCACTTTAGAAAAAGTGACTGAACTGCGCCAAAATATTATGAACCTAAACATCAACAATGCCGATGTCAGCCAATTACAACGTGTTGAAGCCTTGAGCAAAGAATTGATGCGCAGCTTAAATGTGGTGGTCGAAAATTACCCTGAACTCAAAGCCGACCAACTGTATTTAAAAATGATGCATGAAATTGATGAGCAGAACGAAAATGTCGGTGCTGCGATTACTATTTATAACCGCAATGTCGAGTTATTTAATAACTATATTCAGGTCTTTCCTAACAACATGATTAACACTGCAACCACAGCGAAAAAACCTGTGCGCGCCTTTCGGGACAACAGTGCAGCACAAAGTTTTGATTATCGTCCAAACTTTTAAGCCATTTAATTCTAAGCCGCTCCTTTGAAATTATTTATAAAAACAGCAAGCACGAAGCTTGCTGTTTTTTCAGATTTCGACTAAACACAAGACTGTGTCAGATACTGCACCTGATTACGTCCTTTGTTTTTTGCCAAATACAACAATTCATCGGCTGAATGCAGAAAATCGACCACATTGTGATACTGCTGATTTTGGTGATAGCTATTTACACCAATACTCACAGTAACTTGGGTCGTCTCCCCTGTCTTGGTATGTGGAATTTCCAGCGCATATACTGCCTGTCTAAAGTTTTCAGCAAGTTGTACAGCATCTGCCAATGGTGTTTCAGGCAACAGCACCACAAACTCTTCGCCACCAAAGCGAGCCACAAAGTCAGATGCACGAGCAAAGTGTTGTTTAAGCAACTGCGCCACACTAATCAAACAATGATCACCCTGTAAATGTCCATAATTGTCGTTATAAGGCTTGAAATGGTCGATGTCGATAAACAAGAGAGACAATGCATGTTGATGACGCACAGCACGTTTAAATTCGTTTTCTATACGCTCACTGAGCGCCTTTCGATTGGCAACCAAGGTCAGCGGGTCTTGTAAGCTCAAAGCCAGATTTTTGCGACTCAACGCTTCGAGTTCCAACTCCATTTGTTTACGCGCAGAAATATCAAACATAAACCCAATAATCGCCACAGTTTCGTTATTTTCACGAATCACATGCACCACATCACGAATCCAGACATAATCTCCTGTAGCGGTTAAGGCACGATAATCCGCTTCGTGGTCTGTGCCTTGATCGGACAGACTCACACACATATTCACGGTCTTGTCCCGATCTTCAGGATGCATCCGATCAATCCAATCTTGTGCAGTTTTCCAGCTGTCTTGCGTCCAACCCAGTAAAGACTCAATTTGTGGGCCAATATAGCTAAAAGCTTTGGTTTTCCAGTTAATCTGCCACGGAATTGCATTCGTGGTTTCCAAAAGTGTTTTATAGAATTGGTCTTCTTTTAGTGCACTGTTTAATTCACTCATAGCCCACCTCTATGAATTGATTTTAATTACAATTTAACAACTTAAGTGAGCTTTGACTACAATTTGTTTTGTCTTATTGACATTTTTCTCAGCTTTGACACAATCATGAGGTTGAGCAAAATATAAACAACAATTGCTCAAAACATAAATCCCAAAATAAAAAGTAAGCCGATAAAATGTTAGAACATATTCAGAACCTGAAAAACACCCTCATTCAAGAGTTTTTCCAACTCTATGAGCAATATGAACAAGACCAAATTTATGCCTGTGTACTGGTCTTTAATGAATATCTTGGGGTCGATTATTTAGCTGTTTCAAGCCAACGCAACCTGTTTAATGAACAGGAAGATGAAGCACAATATTTATCTGAAGTAAATAAATGGAATATAGAAAAATGGCGTTATCGCACTCAAGCCAACAATTCTAGCGGTCTGCATCAATTTAAAAATATTTTTGCAGATTATTTTAAACAGCGACATATCTATGGCAATCCTCTGCTGAATTCCAATGACACGCTGCAATACAGCCATCTTGAACTTTTACTGGATATATTTCAGCAGGCTAAACAATCTTTATCGGGCGCTTATGGCTTAGATTTAAGCCAAATTCTGTTTTTTATTCATGTGCCCAAACAGGTCGATGTAGAAATCCACTCAGCGCAATTTCTAAACGCTCCAAGTGCTTTGCTCGATGAATTCCTGCACAACAAAGCGCCTCAAACCACGATGGAACAATCCACCGCACAACCCAAGCTCAAACTACAACAAGTGGATAAAGACTTGCTGATTGATCTGGCACAACTTTTAGAAGTGGAACCGTATGATTATTTGAGCATTGCACATGAAGCCTATTTGCTCACATTAGAACCGAGTTTTATTGACAGTAATTTATATATTCAGCGTTTAATTCAGCACGTTGCTGCAATGGACAACCATGAACAAGGGGAGTTTGCCTTACATAAAGAAGAAATTACCCAACGTATTCAGCAATTTTACGCCATGTAAACGCAGTGGATTTAAACAAAATATTTACTCGCAATTTTTACCAAGGAAAACGTATCTCAACTGGCAATTCCGTGCAGAATCTAGGAAAATATTGCACTTTTAGCATGAACAATCAGCGAACTGTTTTTTCGCCTTGATTTGGAACATATATGAAGTTTGAGAAATTAGGTCAGTCGGGGCGCGCCCGTCGTGGTCGTTTAACACTTGCTCATGGTGTGGTAGAAACCCCTGTGTTTATGCCTGTGGGGACGTATGGCACAGTCAAAGGCATGCTGCCACGCGATATTGAAGAAATTCAGGCACAGGTTATTTTAGGCAATACCTTTCATTTATATTTGCGTCCAGGGCTAGAAGTGATTCAGCAACACGGCGGTCTACATGAATTCATCAAATGGGATAAGCCTATTTTGACTGACTCTGGTGGCTTTCAGGTGTTTAGCTTAGGCGCAATGCGTAAAATTAAAGAAGAAGGTGTGACCTTCCGTTCGCCTATTGATGGCTCAAAGGTTTTTCTTTCGCCAGAAATCTCGATGGAAATTCAAAAAACCTTGAACTCTGACATCGTGATGATTTTTGACGAATGTACGCCTTATCCTGCAACACATGAAGAAGCGCAAAAATCTTTGCAATTGTCTTTACGCTGGGCAAAACGCTGTAAAACCCATCACCATGATGAACTACAAAACAGCAACGCGCTGTTCGGGATTATTCAAGGCGGTATGTACGAAGATTTACGTGTTGAATCTTTAAACGGCTTACTTGAAATTGGTTTTGATGGTTATGCCATTGGCGGTCTTTCGGTGGGTGAACCGAAAGAAGAAATGATCAAAGTACTGGATTATTTGCCAGCTAAAATGCCAGAAGATAAACCACGTTATTTGATGGGCGTCGGCAAGCCAGAAGATATTGTGGAAGCAATTCGTCGTGGCGTCGATATGTTCGACTGCGTGATGCCAACCCGTAATGCGCGCAATGGTCATTACTTTGTAACCGATGGCTTGGTGCGTATTCGTAACAGTAAGTATCGTCATGACCAAAGCCCGCTCGATCCGCATTGTGATTGCTATACTTGCAAGAACTTTACCCGCGCTTATTTGTTTCATTTAGAAAAATGTGGCGAAATGTTGGGGTCAATGTTGGGCACTATTCATAACTTACGTTATTACCAACGCTTTACCCAAGATATTCGCAATGCCTTAGATAACGGCACTTTCGATGAATTTGTACAGGACTTTTATGCCCGTCGTGGCCTAGAAGTACCGCCTTGTCCTGAAGATTAGTCTTTTCAGTATTTGCGCTGAGTAAAAAGACAAGGTAAATTGCAGAACAAACCCAATTTATTATCAGATCACTGATCGCCAGTTTTTAGTTTAGGAAAATGAAATGAGCCTTTTTATTTCGACCGCTCACGCAGCAGGTGAAGCTGCACAACAACCAAGCCTTGTGGCTAACCTTTTAATGATTGCAGTCTTCATTGCAATTTTCTACTTCCTGATTTGGCGTCCACAATCAAAGCGTGCCAAAGAGCATCGTACACTGATTGAAAGCTTGGGCGTAGGCAGTGAAGTGGTATTCGCAGGTGGTCTTATGGGTAAAATCACGAAAATTGAAGGTGATTTTGCAGTGGTAGAGCTGAACCGTGGTGTAGAAGTAAAAGTACAACGCGCGAGTGTCATTTCAGTTCTTCCTGAAGGCACATTAAACAACCTCTAATCAAAAAGAGTCGTGCTCACGCACGACTTTTTCATTTTAAGAAGAAAATAAATGCGTTACCCAGCATGGAAATATCTGCTCATCCTCGTTGTTCTTGTGGTGAGTACATTATATGCCCTGCCTAGCTTGTATCCAGATGAACCTGCTGTTCAAATTTCAGGTGCCAAAGCTGGTACCCAAATTGATCAAAGCATCATACAAAAAGCAGAGCAAATTTTACAATCAGAAAATATTGCCAGTCATGACAACAGCTTTACCAACAATGCTGCATTGTTGCGTTTAGACACCTCAGAAGCCCAACTCAAAGCCAAAGAAGCTTTACGTCGCGGTTTAGGTGATGACTATGTCGTGGCACTGAACCTTGCGTCAACCACACCAGAATGGCTACAAAAAATTGGTGCAAAACCAATGAAACTCGGTCTGGACTTACGTGGTGGTGTGCACTTCTTATTAGAAGTGGATATGGACAAGGCCATCAGCCAGCGTATGGAAACTTCAGCCACCGATTTACGCCGTCAATTGCGTGACAACAAGCTGAAATTTAATAGCCTTTCGCTGAATAACAACACCATCACCCTACAGTTTGCCAATAATGCAGACCGTGATGCAGTGATGGATTTCTTGCGTCGTAACGGCAATGAATACACACAGCAAGCTGTAGCCACCACAGAAGGTTCTAGCTTACGTCTGAACTATACCGATGTCCGTAAACAGGAAATTCAGTCGTATGCGGTCAATCAGAACTTAACTACTTTACGTAACCGTATTAACGAGTTAGGTGTGGCTGAAGCTTTGGTACAAACTCAAGGTAGCAACCGTATTGTAGTGGAATTGCCAGGCGTACAAGATACGGCTGAAGCGAAGCGTGTACTCGGTCGTACTGCGAACCTCGAATTCCGTTTGGTGTCTGACTTAAATGATCAATATATTGATCCGTACACAGGTCAGGCGACAGGTACAGTACCACCTGGCACAGAAGCGTTTGCCTTTGAATCTTTGGACAGTGGTCGCCAATTATTATTGAACCGCAGCCGTATTTTAACGGGTGAGCGTGTTCAAAATGCGTCGAGTGGTTTTAGCCAAGATACAGGCGGTGCAGAAGTTAACATTACCCTAGATGCTGCGGGCGGTAAGCTCATGGCAGATGCGACGCGTAACGCTGTGGGTAAACGTATGGCGGTATTGTTTATTGAAAACAAACAACGTATTAGCTATGTGACCGATGAAAATGGCACACAAACTGAAGTACGTACGCCATACACCGAATCTGTCGTTATTAATGCTGCAACCATTCAGGCAGTATTGGGTTCGCAGTTCCGTATTACAGGTCTAGATTCTCCACAAGAAGCCTCTGAATTGGCCTTAATGCTTCGTGCTGGTGCTTTGGCAGCGCCAATGTACTTTGTCGAAGAACGTGTGATTGGCCCAAGCTTGGGTCAAGAAAACATTGATAAAGGCGTATTGTCGACTCAGATTGGCTTCATTTTGGTCGCAATCTGGATGGTGGTGTTCTTCCGTCTGTTTGGTCTGATTGCCAACTTCGCTTTAGTGTTTAACTTAGCCATGATTTTAACTGTCATGTCTTGGATTGGTGCATCACTTACCTTGCCGGGTATTGCGGGTATCGTAATTACCATTGGTATGGCAGTGGATGCCAACGTCTTGATTTGTGAGCGAATACGAGAAGAAATTAAGTGGGGTGCCTCGCCAAAACAAGCCATTGTGGCAGGTTATGACCGAGCGTATAACACAATTTTCGACTCGAACTTAACCACATTCTTGGTGGCATTCATTCTGTTTGCGATTGGTACAGGCCCAATCAAAGGCTTTGCTGTGACGCTCATGATTGGTATTGTCTGCTCGATGTTTACTGCGATTACAGTGACCCGTGCAATTGTACAAATCATCTACGGCAAAAAACGTAACTTGAAAAAGTTGAGCATTTAAGGAGATCACTGATGACTGAGAATACTCAACTGCCTTCAAAAAAATATGGCCGCCCTGATGATGAGCGCGTGATTCCGTTTATGAAGATTGCTTTGCCTGCGGCATTGCTTTCTATTCTATTAACGGTTGCCAGTATATTCTTCATTGCCACCAAAGGTTTAAACTTAGGTTTGGACTTTACTGGGGGTATTGCTGCAGAACTCAACTATAGCAATCCAGTAAAAGCCACCGATGTTTCTAACGCATTGGTCAAAGCAGGCTTTAACGACCCTGTGGTACAAACGCTTGGTTCAGACCGCGACCTAATGGTACGTATGCCTGTGCAAGAAGATGTTGAAGCAGAAGACTTAACCAAAGCAATTACTGCTGCGGTACAACTACCAAATAACACGGCAACTGTGCCAAAGGTAGATGTGGTTGGTGGTCAAGTCGGTAATGAGCTGTACGTACGTTCTGCGGGCGCTGTAGCTTTAGCGCTGTTATTGATGTTGGTATACGTCACCATTCGCTTTGAATTCAAACTGGCAATGGGTGCGGTACTGTCATTGTTCCACGATATTGTGGTGACACTGGGTATTTTTGCCATGATGCAATGGCCATTTGACCTGACTGTATTGGCAGCGTTATTGGCGATTATTGGCTTCTCACTCAACGATAACATTGTTGTATCTGACCGTATTCGTGAAAACTTCCGTAAAATCCGTGGTGCAACACCACTTGAAGTGGTAAACATTGCGCTGACAGAAACTTTACGTCGTACCATTCACACCTCTATGACCCTATTATTGGTTGTAGTCGCGATGATGCTCATGGGTGGTGATGGTCTGAAATGGTTCTCGATTGCGATGTTTGTGGGTGTCTTTGTCGGAACATATTCATCTATTTACATTGGTACAGCCTTTGCCTTATGGCGCGGTTTGAACCGTCAGGACTTCATTGTTCAAGTCAAACCTGAATTTGAAGGTGAAGAGCAAGAAATTCCTTAATGCATTTCTGCTGACACCAACATTCAAGCCTATCTTCGGATAGGCTTTTTTGTGCCTTAGCATTGCGATATTTACGCTGACGTTGCGATGTTAATGCTGAATAATATGAATCTGTGGAAACTGAAAGCCTACGCAAGATGGCGCTGCTCGCCATGCTACGGTCAACATACAATCTGATAAACGAAAGTTTTGATAGGCAAAATGCCCAATCTGTGGATGATGACAAATGCCGCCCTGTGCATTGGGATGCATACGAGTATCCAACTCATTCAGGCTTAAACGAATCCCTAAACCTGATGCTTTCAGCACTGCTTCTTTAGTTGTCCAGACACGAAACCAATAATCAGCGTCGTGTTCCAAATCTTGCCAGTATTGGAGTTCATTGGGATGAAACGCATGTTGTGCCAAGGCATCGAAACGCACCTTACGGTCTAAGTCCTCGACATCTACGCCAACATCGAGCAATTCAAAACTGCTTACCAAAGCATAATGCTGACGGCTATGACTATGGTTAAACTGCAATTGAGGGAATGCTGTCAAAAATGGCTTGCCATGTGGGTTACGCTCAATATCGCTGTTTTGAATATCGTGTTCTAAGTATCCAGAAAGCAATTGATTCCGATGCCGATAAATAGCCTGTTTTTGCTGTTGAATCTGTTCACTGCGTACAGCACTTGGATCGGGACTAAAAATCTGCTGAATGCGGCTAACATTCACACAAATTTTTTTAGGTGTTTTATTCATCCGCCCTTCTCCATTTTGGCTGAAATACGATAGAAAAAAACCAGCAAACATGCTGGTTTTTTAAAGCGTGCTCGCTTAGCTGCCTTGCACCAAACGACGTGCGCTGATAATCCCTGGTTGCTGCTCTAAACGTGCCAACAAACGAGAAAGTTGCGCCAAGCCTTTAACCTCAATTAACAATTTCATATTGGCGATACCATCACTTTCAGAAATAGTATTCACCTGACGAATGTTAATTTGATCGGCAAAAATCACTTGGGTTAAGTCTTTGAGCAAACCACGGCGGTCATAGGCTTCCACCACAATTTGCACGCTTTGACCACGGGTTGGCTGCATTTCCCAATCGGCTTCTACCGCACGTTCAGGTTCGTTGCCAATCATACGCACATAGTCCGAACACGCCACTTTGTGAATACTCACACCACGGTTCAGGGTAATATACCCCGCAATCGCTTCACCATGCACAGGCTGACAGCATTGTGCGATATGCAGTTCAACGTTATCCAAACCATCAATCAAAATGCCATGTGCCGATAAGGTATGGCTGGCACGTGGGTTCAAGGTTGGCTTCAACACCAGTTCAGGTTCATCCTGATCTAAGTGCATGTGACGATTGACCTGATTAATTAAGGCATGCAGGCTAATATCACCATTCACCAAACCAATCAGAATGTCTTCACCTGTTTTGACGTTAAAGTGATTGCAATAATCATTTAAATCAATACTTTTTGGATGAATCGCCAAACGTGACAATTCTTTATTGAGCACTTCACGCCCAACTTCCAGATTTTTACTGCGGTCTTGCTGTCTAAACCAATGACGCAGCTTATCGCGCGCACGTGCTGTCTTAATATAACCTAAAGAATTCACCAACCAATCACGGTTCGGTTCACGGTCTTTTTTGGTCAAAATCTCGACCTGCTCGCCTGTTTTTAAAGTATAGGTGAGCGGCACATAGCGCTGATTGACCCGTGCGGCATAGCATTTATTGCCGACTTCGGTATGCACATGATAAGCAAAGTCCAGCACCGTTGAGCCACGTGGCAATTCTTTAATATCACCATCACGGCTGAACACATAAATTTTCTCAAAATCTTCAAACTCTTGGATTTGTTCAAAGTTTTCAGAATCATCATCTTCTTTATGTGCGCTGGCATCGTTACGTTCCTGATAATGCTCCAAAACAGAACGCAAAGAATGTAAACGATGATTAAACGAATGGTCTGTGGCTTTAGAACCTTCTTTATAATTAAAGTGTGAACATACCCCAAGCTCGGCTTCTTCGTGCATATCTAGGGTACGAATTTGCACTTCAAGCGACTTGTTTTCTGCAATTACGGCAGTATGCAATGAGCGATAACCATTGGCTTTTGGATTGGTAATGTAATCATCAAACTGGTGCGGAATATGCCGCCACAATTGATGTACGATGCCCAAAGAGTGGTAACACTCTGGAATGGTTTTCACCAAAACACGTACAGCACGAATGTCATAGAGCTGATCGAAGCTGAGGTTTTTACTCTTCATTTTTCGATAAATCGAATAAATGTGTTTCACCCGCCCGCTAATTTCGGCATGAATACCATTATTGCCCAGCTCTGTACGCAATTGCTCAATTACGTTTTGAATGTAGTTTTCACGCTCCAAACGCTTTTCATTCAGTAACGTCGCAATTTCTTTATAACGGTCTGGCGCCAAATAACGGAAGGCTAAATCTTCGAGTTCCCATTTCAGTTGGGCAATGCCTAAACGGTGTGCCAATGGCGAGTAAATGGTTAAAATTTCTCGCGCCACACGCTCCTGACGTTCTTTGGAAGCGGTTGCCAACTCACGTAATGAATAGGTACGTTCTGCCAGTTTAATTAGCACCACGCGCACATCTTCCGTCATGGAAATCAACATTTTATAAATGCCTGTTAAATGTTCACGCTGGTTATTATTAAAATGGTCTTCTAAACGCTTATTTTTCTCAATCAGTTCAGACAACTTACCCATCGACAAGGTGCCTTTGATCAAGCCATAAACTGCTTCACCAAATTCTTCACGCACTTCATCTAACTGCATGACATTTTCACGCACGCTACGATAGAGCATGGCTGCAGACAAAGTGTCTTCATCGACATGCAAGTGCGCTAAAATATTCGCCATCTCAATACCTGTATATAAGGTATGCGATGGATGACTGACGTCTGTTTCCAGCTCTTTTTTCAGGGTGTAATTGGCAACGCGTTCTAATTGTTCAAGTGCCGCCCCATCGTAAATCCCGCGTACTCGGTCTAGCCATTCTGCTAAATCCTGTCGGGCTTGCTCGGCATGTTCTACAGTCGTTTCCTCAGACAGTTCATTTAAACGTCCAGGAAGTTGTTCACGTACTGTGACCATACCCTTCTCCTACCTCTATGTACTTCATATTATAAATCGTTTATTTGCTTTTCTTTCTCAAACAAGGCAATGGATTCAACATGCCCCGTATGCGGAAACATATCCATCACGCCTGCTTTTTTCAATTGATAGCCCTGCTTGACCAATACACCTGCATCCCTTGCGAGTGTGGCTGGATTACAAGACACATAAACGATTCTATCTGCGCCAAATTTGGGCACATAATACATCACTTCCTCTGCGCCTGAACGCGGAGGGTCAATTAATAATGCCTCAAATCCTTGATTTGCCCAAGAATGATGCGAAAAATCTTTTGTTAAATCTTGTGAATAAAACTTAACATTGTCTAAATCATTACGTTGTGCATTCTCTGCACCACGCTGCACCATTTGCTCTGAACCCTCTACAGCAACCACCTTTCCTGTTGCACCTACACAACGTGCAAGCGGCAATGAAAAGTTGCCTAATCCACAAAACAGATCAAGCACCCGATCACCTGATTTTAAGTTAAGCAAATCACATGCCAGCTTAACCATTTGTGGATTAATTGTAGAATTGACTTGGGTAAAGTCTTGGGGATGAAAGCCAAAATTCACATCAAAATCATCTAAACGATAATGCAAACGCATTGCTGCATGCGGATCATCAACCCGATGCAAACTGTCTGGACCTTCAGGCTGCAAATACAATTGCCAGTGTTTCTGTAACGCAAACTGCTGTAACTGGTTGATATCGGCTGCAGATAGTTGTTCTGTATGCCGCACCACCAAAGCAATCTCTTGATCTCCCATCGCCAATTCTATATGACCAATATGGGCCTTGCCTGTTAGACTTTGGAGTAGCTGCTTGATTCGTGTTAACGAACCAAATGCCTGATCCAACACCATACAGCGGTCAATTGAGGTCAGTTTATTGCTATTGCGCTCACGAAAACCGACCACCAATTTGTCTTGACTGGCAATATAACGCACCCCAACACGGGCTTTGCGGCGATAATCTTCACGCTGTGAACGCAAAGGCGCTAACCATTCTTCAGGCTGAATTTGCGCAAAATGTTGCAGATGCGACTGCAACACCTGTTGTTTGAGATGAATCTGCTCATCCAACTGAATATGCTGCATGCTACAACCACCGCAACGCTGATAATGTGGACATTGTGGCGTAACCCGTAATGTCGAAGGCTCACCCAGCACTTCTAGACACTCGGCTTCTTCTAAGCGTTTGTTACTATGCGTAATTTTGGCGCGTACTGTTTCACCAGGCAATGCGCCCTCTATAAAAACTGTTTTCCCCTGCTTCTCGGCTGGATGACCCGACTGAGCTGTGTAGTGTGCAATCCCGCGCCCTTCATGTGACAACGATTCCACCTGAAAGCAATATTCAGCCTGCTGCGTGGTACGGTTTTTACTGCGATGTTTCATATCAGTCTAAATATCGGAAGATGGGGAAGATTGAAAAGGCATCACGGATTCATTTGAAGGCGTGGTGACACTTTGTTCAGGAAAATCTGTACGGGTAAATTCAGTTTGCTGCGAACTGTGCTGCCACACGCTTAAAAAGTCTGCATGCTGCGGCTGAGTATGCAAATATTGAATGGTATGCTGTACCCATAAAGTATGCTCTTCAAGCAGCAATTGCCCTTTGAGCAGCAGCCAACGCAAATAAATCAACCAAGTATTTAAGACATCGCCTTCACAATAACGCGTCAGCCTTGACCATTCGCCGCTTTGCATAAATGCAGGAACATGATAGCCCGCATCTACACGTTTACCCGGAAAACCTAGCAAATACGCAATGTCATCCAACTTTTGAAAATGACGACCATTAAACATTGCCATCACATCCATTAAATCGACATGACGCTGATGGTAACGGTTTTGATAATTGTTATAGCGCTTTTGCTGATCAATCTCGCCCTGATCAAATAAACTTGGTGCAGACAGCCCGTGATACATGGCGCGGAATAAAATCACTGGCAAGTCAAACTGCGAACCGTTCCAACTGACCAAAGTCGGATGACGCTTATCAAAAATAGACAAAAACTTTTTCAGCATTGTCGCTTCGCTGTCGTGTTCACGGCTAAAGGAAAACAGCTTCATGCCGTGTTCATCAATCCACAAGCCTGAAATACACACAATTTCATGCAAAGGCAAACGCTGAAAATCGGTTCCTGCCTCTTGGCGACGCAACTTCATTAATGCTTGTTCAAGCTCTGCTTCGGGTAAATCGAGTTGATATAAATGCGCGCCTGACTTCAAATCGGTAACGGTTTCTATATCGAAAATCAGCACAGGTAAATGCATAAAATCTTACTCAATGGGTGATAGAAAAATGAATATCACAATTCAGTATCTTGAACAGAGAACAAACCTGTCGATAAATAACGATCACCACGGTCACAAACAATACAAACAATCACTGCATCTGGATTTTCTTCGGCAATTTTTAAAGCTGCCCATACCGCACCGCCCGATGATGTGCCTGCGCTGATGCCTTCTTTTTGCGCCAGTTTACGCATGGTTTTTTCCGCTTCAATTTGCGGAATATCAATAATACGATCAACACGACTACGGTCAAAAATGGTTGGTAAATATGCTTCAGGCCAACGGCGAATCCCTGCAATACTTGAACCATCTGAAGGTTGTAAACCAATAATTTGAATCTCTGGATTTTGTTCTTTTAAGTATTTAGACACCCCCATAATGGTGCCTGTTGTGCCCATAGAGCTGACAAAGTGGGTAATTTTACCGCCCGTTTGCTGCCAAATTTCAGGCCCTGTGGTCAGGTAATGTGCTTCAACATTATCTGGGTTACCAAATTGGTTCAGCACCAAGCCTTTGCCTTCGCGTTGCATTTGCAAAGCCAAATCGCGCGCGCCTTCCATGCCTTGTGCTTTAGTCACTTCAATCAATTCTGCACCATAGGCACGCATGGCATCTTTACGTTCTTGGCTCATATTGTCAGGCATGATCAGCTGCATTTTATAGCCACGCATAGCTGCAACCATCGCCAAAGCAATGCCAGTATTGCCACTGGTTGCCTCAATTAAAGTATCGCCCGGTTGAATTTCACCGCGTTTTTCTGCCTGCATAATCATGTTGTAGGCAGGACGATCTTTAACAGAACCCGCAGGGTTATTGCCTTCCAGTTTTGCCAAAACCGTTGCCTGCGTATGACTTGCCAAACGCTGCAAACGCACCAATGGGGTTTTGCCCACATAATGATCTAACAAAAATTCATCACTTTGGAAATCTGATTGGGTATCAAGCATGGTCTGCACCAATATCAAGGTGGGCTTATTGTATGAAAATTTGCACCTTCCTGCACGTTTTTCACAGGCTTTTTATCAAAACAGCAATACTCTGCCGACAATTTATGCATCACTCACTGCCTACACAATTCTAGGCAAGATGAACACAATTTCAGATTGTCTTTTGCGGGATGGATGCAAAAAAATGCACACCGATTGATTGCGAGATGCAGCTGAACCACTCGCACCAAACAGATGAAAACACAGTCAGGAGAATTGACATCCTCCCCCCCCTTAAAAGAGGGTGATTCCTACAGCTAGACGCTTATGCCCAAGCGCAAGAATGTTTAGAGCTGAGTTTATATCTCGATCATGAACTGTACCACAGCTCATGTACTCCCATTCTCTTATTCCAAGATCTGTCCTACCTTTGGGACTACTTGAGGTGATCTCACCGCAGCACGAACAGATTTGGGTGGTATAGGCTTCTTGGACTTCTTCAAACAATACGCCTGCGTTCTCGCATTTATACTTGAGCATTGTTTTTAGTG